>JBOHXA010000353.1:0-16357 GCA_050737335.1 Limisphaerales bacterium
TCTTGAACCATTCCGTGCGCAAAAACCAAATTCAATTGTTATGACTCCTCGAGACTCGAAATTTGAAAATGAATTGGAACACCGTCTTCAGCAGGCTCTTAAAAACAAAAGCAAAGTTTACAGCCAGGAAATCCAAACCGAAGCTCTTGACACCCGGGTACGGACTCCGATACGGATTCACCAGCAAATGATACAGCGCGCACAGTTTTATACGGGCGACGCGTAATTTGTTGGCCGGCGGCCAGGCTTGCCGCGCCATATTCATTTGCGCGCCAGAATTTTGCGGCGCAATGCGGTTTATTATCTTCCGGGACCCTTTTCAACTTCGCTGTAGTTTTTGTCGTCGGTTTTTTTCAAAAAATTCTGATTGAATTTTGCGTTTGCGTATGGCAGAATGCAATCGTTAACAGGCAGACGTTAACGGGTATTCATTGCATTTTGACTCGTATTTAGCAGGCATTACGTGACACGGAAAGCATTAGACATTCGTTCCAGAAGCATTTTAATCGGTTTTTTCCTCGTATTTTTAGCGCTGCATTCCTCAATGCACGCCGAACAAACCGATTTAGTCAATCCGGCTTCCACAGAAACCGCAACGGCTCCGACGGTCATCATTGGCTCGACCACCCATTCGACGGTGTCGGATAAGGTGATTCGTCAGGAAAGCGTTGGGGATTGCGCTTGCGGCCCATGCGCCATCTTCAATGCCTTTCAGTTTGGCAACGCAACCCTCACCAACCTGGCGTGGAGTCTTCCGGGCGCAACCGCCGCCGAGAAAGTTCGCTCCCTCATTTCGATGTATGGCCAAATGCCCTCTTCGGTCGCCCGTGATCAACCGCGCTATTTGGACAACGGCGGAATGTGGGACGAGGACGTGGCGCCTTTTATTAATGATTGGCTTAAAGGAGCGGGAGCCAGGCCGCGCGTTCATGGCGAACGCCTGATTCTTAAAAAAAGGGAAACACCTCGCGAGCAGCTAACCAGGGTGTATCGCCAGTTGCGCCATTCGCTGGCGGATGGGTTTCCTCCCGTTGTCAATTTGCAATCTTATGCGGCCGATGGCAGCCTTGCCCACTACAATTGGAATTGGCTCGACGGGCATTTTGTGACCGTGGTAGCTGTCCAGGACCGGGCGCCGGATGACGCCGGTTTTTCAATGTGGGTCGCTGATTCGCAGTCCGGCCGCATTTTAAAAGTCTCAGTTTGCGCCGGTGGCGCTCCCTTTCGCGCCATCACCGGCAAACGGGTCAGAAATGGCAAAGAAATTGACCAGTGGTCTGACGGCTATCCGTATTTGACGATCCGCTCGCCAAAACTGGAGGGCATTTTGGAAGGCGATGCGCCCAAGTCGCATCCGCAAACCGTTTGTGTCCTTCAATTTGTTGTGTACCACTAGGGGAACGCGGCATGCCGCTTGTTATCCGTCAATCGGGTACCCTTTCGTGTATCACGTCCATCACGATTCCGCCATGTGTCCACCAGGTCATTGACGAGGGATTGCGTTGTCCTTGCAGAGGAAAACTGTTTGGACTGACTGAAATCATTTTTCGGGTAGAACCTGCGCTAAACCCGGCGGTTATATTGGGCGATGGGATGCGCCTCGCGGCGCTGTTTGCTAAAAAATATGATGTTTCCCAATCCCGCGATCAGGATTGAAGGCCGGTTTAACTCTGGAAGAATTCGTTGAAAAGCTCTAGTCTTTGCCCGTGACGCTCCTCGAAATCAAAGACTTGAAGATGGACTTCGGCAGGAATGCCGCCGCTTTGCGCGCAATTGATGGCATTTCGCTCACTATCAACGCGGGCGAATCAGTCTGCCTCGTCGGCGAAAGCGGCTGCGGCAAAACGGTCACTGCATTGTCGATTGCGAAACTGGTTCCCATTCCACCGGCCAATTACGTCGGAGGCGAGATTCTTTTGAACGGGCGCGACGTTTTGAAAATGTCTCAGGCCCAACTCCAGAAAATCCGCGGGGGTGTGGTGGGATACGTTTTCCAGGAACCGGGCGCGGCGCTCAACCCGGTCTTCCGGGTGGGCAACCAAATCAAGGAATCGCTGAAACTGCACCGTCCTGAAAAGGCAAACAACGAGGAGGTAATTCGCCTTCTGAAACTTGTGGGAATTCCAGCCCCGGAATCGCGTCTCCGCAATTACCCTTTTGAAATGTCAGGAGGGATGCAACAGCGCGTTATGATTGCCATGGCACTTGCCAGTGAACCCAATTTGCTCGTGGCCGACGAACCAACTACTGCCTTGGATGTAACCATCCAGGCTCAAATTCTCGACCTGCTGCTCGAACTAAAGCAACGGCTGGGCATGGCCATTCTGCTGATAACCCATAATCTGGGGATCGTCGGGGACATGGCTGATCGCGTGGCAGTAATGTATGCCGGGCAAATCGTTGAACTGGCGCCCGCGCGCGAGCTTTTGCGCCGGCCCTCGCATCCTTATACGAAAGCTTTAATGAATTCCGTTCCCAAGTTGCAAGGAAGCGCCAACCGTCTATCCGCGATTCCGGGCAACGTCCCGCGAATCGGGAACTTTCCGCCGGGCTGCCGGTTCTATCCACGCTGTCCCAGTGCCCGGCCCGAATGCGCCACTCAACCGCCGGAATTGGTCCAAGTCGAACCCGGACGATGGTCACGATGCCTTTATGCGCAAGACCTTTTGAAGAATCGAACTGCAGATGCGGTTGAACCGGGGAAAGCGGGCAACTATGGCGGCGAAAAGTGAGGGTTGATTTGTTCTATGAGACTTGTTTGTGTTCGCTGGAAAGTATGAGGTGAATGTCGAGGGTCTTTTTGGCGCAACGTTTCAGCGCATTGACAAGCCGGACAATATGCGCCATATTGACGCTTCAAACCTGGCGATTTTGCGAATGGTTACGCCCAAATCAAGTTTCCTGGACAAAGTGCTCGGCCGAATCAGCCGGCTGGACACCGAAGGCCTGCAAACCGTAGTCCAGCGCCTGGCCCGGGAGCGGAATTTCCTTGAGACTCTTTTCAATACCATTGAGGACGGAGTGCTGGTCGTGGATGAAAACGGGCGCGTCCTTTATTTTAATCAGGCCGTGAGCCGGCTCATTGGGTTGCACTCGGAGGGCGAAGGCAGGCATATAACCGATTTCCTGCCGGAATTGGACTGGGAAAAGATATCGAGGGCAGACGTCGCGGGCGCCCGTGTGACGCGCCACGAATTTGAAATCCATTACCCGCGTCCGCGTTTTTTACGGCTTTATGCGGCGCCGCTGGACGGGGACGCAATTGGCAGTTCGGGTGTCGCCCTCATTTTACACGACGCGACGGAAGCGAGGCAAAAGACCTTTGAAGCCATTGAAAGTGAACGTGTGCAGGCTTTGACACTGCTTGGGGCCAGTGTCGCCCACGAGATTGGCAACCCCCTTAACGCGCTCCACATTCATTTGCAACTCATGGAGCGCGGGCTGACGAAACTCAAAAGCGAAGGGCATACGGGCCGCAAGACCGTTGCGGATTCTTCATGGCGCGAAGCCTCGGCCAAACTTGGCCAATACTTGGAAGTTTGCAAAGGCGAAATTGCCCGGCTGGACTACATCATCACACAGTTCCTGCAAGCAATCCGGCCGGCGCCCTTGCAATTGAAATTGGCCTCGCTCAATGAGGTTGTCGAAAAGACACTGGAATTGCTTCGTCCGGAAGTTGAAAACCGGGGTTTGACCGTCAAAATCCGCCCCGCGCGGCAATTGCCTGCCACGCCCATTGATGTGACGCAAATGCAACAGGTCCTGGTAAATTTGATTAAAAATGCGATGCAGGCCATGTCGCGAGGCGGAACGCTGACTTTGCAAACCGGGGAAGGTTCGGATGGTGTATGGGTGAGCGTGGCCGATACCGGCGGAGGCATTCCCCAGGAGCAAATCACGCGGATTTTCGAGCCTTTTTATACGACAAAAAAGAAGGGCACCGGGCTGGGCCTCATGATTGTGCAACGTATTGTTCGCGCCCATGGCGGCAAAATTGAGGTGGAAAGCCGCGCGGGGCAGGGCACCGTATTTCGCATCTGGCTCCCTTCGCATGAACGAAAAACCCGCCTCCTGCCCGAGGCGCGGGAAAACGGGTAAGTTTCCAGGGCACCCCAACCTGCGCATGATTTGAAACTTTGACGTATGTCTGAAAAACCCACACTGTTAATCGTAGATGACGAAAAGCCCACGCGCGACGGCTTGCGCGCCGCGTTGGAAGAGCGTTACGACGTCTATGTGGCCGATGACGCGAAATCAGCCATCGAACTCTTGGAGAGCGAAGGTTTCGATGTATTGATCACGGATTTTCGGCTTCCTGGCGAGGACGGCTTGAAATTGATTGCGCGGGCCAAGTCGCTGCCCAAGGCGCCGATTTGCATTTTGATGACTGCCTACGGCTCTGAAGAATTGGCGGTGGACGCCATGAAACGCGGGGCCGATGACTATATTGCCAAAGGACGTCTGCAAATAGATGAATTGGAAATGCGGATCGCGCGGGCGTTGCGGCAACAAACTTTGGAGACGGAAAATGTTTCCTTGCGGCGGCAACTGGCGAGCCAGTTTGGAATGCAAAACGTCGTCGGAAATTCGCCGGCGATGAAGGAAGTTTTTGAAGTCGTCGAGCAGGTCGCGCCCACTCGGGCCACAGTTTTATTGATGGGGGAAAGCGGGACGGGCAAGGAAGTTTTTGCGAAGGCAATCCATCAATTGAGTCCGCGCGCAAAACAGCCGTTTGTGGCGGTCCATTGCGCCGCCTTGGCCCCCACATTGTTGGAAAGCGAGCTCTTTGGGCACGAGAAAGGGGCCTTTACCGGAGCCCACGAGCGGCGAATCGGCCGTTTCGAGCAGGCCCAGGGCGGAACACTTTTTTTGGATGAAATCGGCGAAATTGACGCTTCGATGCAGGTGAAACTGCTTAGGTTCCTGGGCGAGAGAACGTTCGAACGGGTGGGTTCAAGCAAGACCCTGACGGCCGACGTGCGGCTGATTGCCGCGACAAATAAAAACCTCGAAGAGCTTGTCAAGGGAGGCGCATTCCGCGAGGATTTGTTTTTCCGGTTGCGTGTGGTGGAGATTGTCCTTCCGCCCTTAAGGGACCGCTCAGTGGATATTCCCTCGCTGGCGCAGAAGTTTCTGAAGGAATTTGCCTCGGAAAATGAAAAAGCCGTGAACGAATTCGCGCCCGATGCGCTCGAATTGCTAATGCATTATTCCTGGCCGGGCAACGTGCGAGAGTTGCGCACGGCCATGGAGCACGCGGTGGTTTTATGTCGGGGCGGCAAAATTTCGGCGCGAGACCTGCCACCCTCGGTCAGGTCGGCGGCACCGTCGTCGGCCCAACCGGCACAGGCTTGGGCTTCCAATGATCTGACGGTCAAAGAGGCTGAAAAGCAGTTGATTCTGCGCGCTCTCAAGGAAACCAATGGCAACCGGACGCTCGCGGCCGACAAGATCGGCGTGAGCCGCCGCACGTTTCATCGAAAATTGCACGCGTATCATCTTGAAGGATTTTAATCATGAGTCTGCAGGATTTCATCCATTATATTGAAGTGGGAGCCGGAAAGCGTTATCTGCGCTTCCTGTTGCCCTGCGTCCTGGTGCTGGGGCTGGCCCTCCTGTACGATATTCGGGCGTGGAAAAATATGTCCGCGCCGGGCGCCATGGACGCGGCCCAATTGGCGCGTAACATTGCCCACGGCAAAGGGTACACGACCGAGTTCATCCGGCCCTTGAGCATTTCCCTGGTTCAAGCCCGCAATGAAGCCAGGGGGGCCGCCGCTTCATCGGATCAACCGGATTATGCGCGCCTCAAAACGTCGCATCCCGATCTGGCTAATCCGCCGGTCTATCCAGTCGTCCTGGCGGGCTTGATGAAAATCGCCCCTTTTCACTATGTCGTGAACCTGAAGGGCGGTTTCTGGGCAAACGGCGGGAGGTTCGCCCGCTACGAGCCTGATTTCGTCATCACTGTTTTCAATCAAGCGCTTTTTATTGTCGTGCTGGCCCTGTCCTATTTCATCGCCAAAAGCTGTTCGACACCAGCATCGCCCGTCTCGCTGCCATTTTAATACTCTGCTCGGATTTGCTTTGGGGATTCAGCGCTTCAGGCTTGTCCACCATGCTATTGATGCTGGATTTCCTGGCCCTGTTCTGGTGCGTCCTCAAAACCGAGGAGCTTGCCCGCGATAAAGAGCCGGACGTCACGCGGATTGCCTGCTGGTCTATTGGCGCGGGCATTTTGGCCGGAGCCGGCGCGCTGACGCGTTACGCCTTCGGGTGGACGATCATTCCTGTGGCATTGTTCCTTATTTTCTTTAGCGGGCCGAAGAAATGGCTGAACGCGGCCGCGGCATTCATTGCGTTTGCGATCGCTTTTTCACCCTGGATTGCTCGTAACATCGCTGTAAGCGGCGCGCCATTTGGCACGGCCGGCTACGCGATCTTCGACGGAATGAACCTTGCGCCCGTGCCGTTGGAACGCTTGCTGCACCCGAATTTGCTCGCCATTTCCCCCGGGCATTACGGGCACAAACTGGTCACGAATGTTGTGACCATTCTGGAGAACGAACTTTTGAAAATTGGCGGGACATGGCCAAGCCTTTTGTTTTTTTCCGGCCTGTTGCTGGCCTTTAACCGTCCGGGCGCAAGGAGGATGCGCTATTTCCTGTTGATGTGCCTGGCCGTGTTCATTCTAGCGCAGGCATTGGGAAGAACCTGGCTGTCGGATGTTTCGCCGCAAATCAATTCCGAAAATCTTCTCGTCCTCGCGGCGCCGCTGGTGATCATTTTCGGAACGGCCTTTTTTTTCGTCTTGTTGGATCAAATGACCCTTCGCGCGGCGGAGTTGAGGTATGTCGTCATGGGCATCTTCGTTCTGTTGTCCTGTTTGCCGCTGCTCTCGTCGTTGTGGTTCAAGGCCTCGCCCGTTTCATATCCCCCTTATTATCCTCCAGATTTGCAACGGATTGGCGGCTGGATGAAAGAAAGTGAATTAACCATGAGTGATGTGCCCTGGGCCGTCGCCTGGTACGGCAACCGTCAATGCGTTTGGTTGACCGACAACCAGAACTCATTTTATCAGATTAATGACTTTCTTAAGCCGGTCAACGGACTCTTTCTGACCCTCAAAGCCATGGATTTCCGATTGGTGACCGACTGCTTTCAAAGCGGGAAAAACAGTTGGGGCAGGTTCTATCTGAATGTTTTGACAAATAAACCAATCCCGCCTGAATTTCCCCTGCAACACGGCGCAGGCGGCTCAATTCTTATCTCGGGAATGTTTTTGTCGGATATGGTTCGCTGGAACTCGGGAACGGCCAATGCCATGACTGACAGCCAGTAAGGCCGCTCAGGCTGCCGCCCGGCGAAGCCGGTCAGTGATGCCGGACCATTCAGGCGTGCCCGGTGGAGCTTCGACGATAATCGCCTGCGCGCCCGCTTCGTCGCAATCGTGCAATTCCCCATAAATGGCCCGCGCAAATGCCTCGGCGTCGTGCGGGATCACGCAGACTCGCGCAAAAGGATCCGGCGATGGTATTTGCGCATGCGCGATGACGTGGCATCGCTGCGTCTCGAGTTTTGACTTTTGAATTTTGGCTTTGAGTTCCGAGTCATTGTGCCAGTTTAAAAGAAGCAATTTCGCCTTTGGCGCGTAATGCTTTTTTAACCGGCCCGGGCTTTTCAGGGAGCCGCTTTCAAGAAATGGCCGCGCCTGGGCCACTGGAAAACCTGCCGCTGCAAGGGATTCTCCATGGATCATTCCCGGCCGTAAAATTGCCGGGGGCGAAACGGTCAAATCCAGAACTGAGGATTCAATGCCGACGGACGCCTGGCCGCCGTCCACAATCGCGGCAATTTTGCCGCCGAGTTGTGCGCAAACGTGTCCCGCGTTGGTGGGCGAAATCTGGTTGGACAGGTTGGCGCTGGGCGCGGCCAGGGGAAAACCACACATGCGAATGACCGCTTGAATGAGCGGGTGCGCGGGCCATCGAACGCCCACGGTTTGGCCGCCCGCTGTAACGATATCCGGAATGGCGCGGGAGCGCGGCAAAACCAGCGTAAGAGGTCCAGGCCAAAATGCCCTGGCCAACGCCGAGGCAAGCCCGGGGAAGAGAGCCACGCAGCGTTTGGCCATTTCGACGCTTGCCACATGAACGATCACCGGATTATGCGCAGGCCGTCCTTTGATGCTAAAAATCTTTTCCACCGCGGCGGCGTCGAGCGCATTGGCGGCCAGGCCATATACGGTCTCCGTTGGCAGGGCCACCGCCTCGCCCAGGCGCAACAAATCAGCGGCCCGACGGACAGCTTCTTCAAACAGCTCCGGCGTATGCGCCGGCAGGACTTCCGTATGCATTTTAAACGGCAGGGACACCGCGCCGCGCTGTCCGCGTCGCCTTTAGCGACGCAATTCTCCGGCTCAATCACCACTGCCGCGCTTATTCATACCTTAGAGCGTCAATGGGGTCGAGCCGGGACGCTTTGCGCGCGGGGTAAAAGCCGAAGAATACGCCGACGGCGGCGCTGACAAAGAACGCGGCGACAATCCAAACCATCGGTGTTTGCACCGGCCAATGCTTTTCCGCGGAAATGAATTCCGAGCTGCCGACGCCAAATCCGATTCCGATTAGCCCGCCTAGCGCGCTCAAGGCGATCGCTTCAATCAAAAACTGAAGCATGATATCAGAGCCATGGGCGCCAACGGCCATGCGAATGCCAATTTCCCGGGTTCTTTCAGTGACACTGACGAGCATAATATTCATGATACCGATCCCTCCAACAACCAGTGAGACACACGCGATGGCCGCCAACAAATACGTCATCGTTGTGGCGGTGGCCGTTGCGGCCTCGGCGATTTCCTCCTGGTTGCGCACGGTGAAATCATCGTCCCGGATATCGTGGGTATGATGGCGCTGTCGCAGCAATCCGATGATCTGGTCTTGCACGGGCTGCAACAGCGCCGGCGAGGCGGCCTGGATATCAATGGCGCGCAAGGATTTCGCCCCGAGCACTCTCTTCATCGCGCTTGTGTAGGGCAGGATGATGACGTCATCCTGGTCCGATCCCATCACCGAAAGCCCCTTGGGCCAGAGAACACCACAGATCGTAAAGGGCACGTTTCGGATGCGAATGACCTGGCCGAGGGGATCGGAGTCGCCGAAAAGCTGGCGGGCGACAGTTTTGCCGATGACACATACCTTACTCATGGCCCGAACTTCCCGCGGACCAAATGGGGCGCCTTCGATGAGGGGCCATTGTCGCAAATCGAAATAATCAGCCGACTCGCCCAGTATCCTGGTGTACCAGTCTTGGTCACGCGCGCCCACTTGTTCGTAACCCCAAACTTCGGGGCTCATCATGGTAATTCCCGGAATTTCCGTTTCAATCGCCTGGGCATCTTCGAGCGTCAGAGTGCCGGCGTTGCCATAACCGCTGTGATAGCCGCCTCGGGTCACGTTTCCGGCCCAGACCAGGATGAGATTTTGGCCAAAGCTGGCGATCTGCGCCTGCACCTGGGCCTTGGCGCCGTTGCCAATGCCTACCATCGCGATCACGGCGGCCACACCGATAATCATCCCCAGCATCGTCAACAGCGTCCGCATTTTGTTGCGGCGCAGCGCGCGCAGGGCAATGTGGAAAATGGCAAGAATCCTCATCGCTTTTACGGCTATGCCAATTTGACCGCCTTATGCGCATGGCGCAACTGGAGCAGTTCCTGTTCGGCGATCAACCGATCGCTCACCTGCTCATCTGTCACGATGACGCCATCCCGCAACACCACCATGCGCCTGGTGTAGCGGGCAATGTCTAGTTCATGCGTGACCATGACAATGGTCATGCCCTGGCCATTCAATTTTTGGAATACGCCCATGATCTCGATGCTGGTTTGACTGTCGAGATTGCCGGTGGGTTCATCGGCCCGCAGGAGGGACGGCTGGTCCACCAATGCGCGCGCGATGGCCACGCGCTGTAGCTGTCCGCCGGAAAGCTGATTGGGATGATGCCCGGCGCGCTCCGCCAGTCCCACCAATTCAAGAGACTGCAACGCGCGCTGGCGTTGCTCGCGCGTCGGAAGGCGCCGATGATTATACAGCATGGGCATTTCCACGTTTTCCAGGGCCGAGGCGCGCGACAGCAGGTTAAACCCTTGAAAGACGAAGCCGATCTTTTCGTTTCGGATTATCGCCAGCGCATCGCGGTCCAGCGTTGAAACGTCAATGCCGTCCAGCCAATAATTTCCGCGAGTTGGCCGGTCCAGGCAGCCGACCATGTTCATCAACGTGGACTTGCCCGAACCGCTCGAACCCATAATCGCCACAAATTCGCCACGCTGAATCTCCAGCGATACACCTTGTACCGCGTGAACATCCACCTCGCCGGTGTGATAGATTTTGTGGATGTTGTCGAACTTGATGACGGAATTGTCCTGCACGGAATCTTCAAAATTCGGGTCAGAAATGGCGCATTCCCCGGAATGGATTGGACATGGGCATTGAACCGGCGCCCATCATATATGAGCTGGTCACAATCTGTTCTCCTTCCTTGAGGCCGGACAGGACTTCCGTATAGATGCCGTCAGTAATCCCGGTATGGATCTTGACCGGTTTCAATGTCACGTCCGGACTCTGGCCGGAAAGGACATAGACCGTATGAAGTGAAGTCTGGGCCTGGGCTTTTTGGCCATGCCTGTGTTGGCGTCCGAACGAAAAACTGCTGAAGGTTTGGGCAAATTCCGGATCGGTCAAATCATTGGTGTCTTCGCCCGGATGAAAGCGCAAGGCGGCATTTGAGATTTTGAGCGCATTATGGCGCTGGGCAATGACAATGTACACCGTCGCCGTCATGCTCGGACGCAATTTGAAATCGGCGTTGGTCACGTCAATGACGCAGTCGTAAGTAACCACGTTGTTCACAATCGTGGCGGCATAGCGGACCTGCCTGACTTTGCCGTGAAAGGTCCGGTCCGGATACGCCTCGACCGTGAAATCCACGTCCTCGCCATCTTTGACTCCGCCCATGTCGGCTTCGGCCACGTTCGAGTCAATTTGCATTTCTTTCAAGTTATTTGCGATTTGGAACAATTCCGGCGTGTTGAAGCTGGCGGCCACAGTTTGGCCCACTTCAATGTTGTTCACAATCACAACACCATCCACGGGCGAGTAGATTTTGCAATAGCCAAGGTTGATCGAGGCTATATTCACCGCCGCCTGGTCCAATTGCACCGTCGCTTTGGCTTCGTCAAGGGTCGCCAGCGCTGTGTCATAATCCGAACTGGAAACCAGATTATTGCTGAACAATTCGCTTTCGCGCTTCGTTTCGGCCTTTTGCAGTTCGAGGTTGGCCCTTGCATTGGCCAGATTGGCCTGCGCCTGTTCCTGTTGCGCCTTGTAAGTGGACGGATCCAGTTCGGCGATTAATTGCCCCGCTTTCACCAGCGAATTGTAGTCCACGTAAATCTTTCTGATCGTGCCGGACACCTGGCATCCCACTAAAACATTCGTGAGTGGGTTGAGCGTTCCCGTGGCCGTCACCACCTGCGTGATGTCGCCCCGTTCCACCGGCACTGTCTGGTACAAAGGCGCGTCATCGCCCCTTTGCTTTAAAAACCAAATGCCCCCGCCAATCACCGCCACGGCGAAAATGACAACGGCAACCCACTTCCCCCTGCTGCTTCTTTTCTCAACCATAAAAAAACTTTAATCCATGCGCGCCTCATCATTAGACAGGTTGCGCATCATCCAAGTTACGAAATTGTCCTTTCCGGCGCACCTTAATTCGCCGGACAGGCGTCGCTGCATGCGGCTATGGCCACCCAATAAAATTTTCGCGTTTCCCGTTTCCCGTTTCATTGTAAAGTCTTCCGCGTGCTTCAAAACTGGATCGAACAACTTAATGCCGGGCGTTCGCTCGATGGCGATGACACCCGTCGGGCTGTGGACGAACTCGCCGATGAGCGCGTGCCAACGGAGGTTAAGGCGGATTTTCTGGCCGCGCTGGCCGGGAAAGGTGAGACGCCCGGTGAAATCGCCGCATTCGCCGGCGCGTTGCGCGCCAAAGCCATTGAACCGCCATTGGATGGCGAGGTGCGATCGCGCGAAATCCTCGACGTCGTCGGCACCGGCGGCGACCGTCTGGGCACATTTAATATCTCCACCGCCGCCGCCCTCATTTGCGCGGCCGCGGGCGTGACCGTGGCCAAGCACGGCAATCGGGCAATCACGTCACAAGCTGGCAGCGCGGATGTTCTCCAGGCCTTGGCCATTCAGATTCATTTGACGCCCCCGGAAGCGGTGCGTTCAATGCGCGAACGGAATTTCGCCTTCTTTTTCGCGCCCGATTATCATCCGGCTTTTAAAAACATCGCCGCCGCCCGCAAACTGTGCGCCGAGCGCGGCGTGCGCACCATCTTCAATCTGTTGGGACCGTTGCTTAACCCCGTCCGGCCTTCGGCCATGCTCATGGGCGTCCCCCGCCCCGAGCTGTGCGAACCCATGGCGCGCGTCCTTCAGGCATTGGGCGTGAGACGCGCCATGGTCGTCTGCGGCAAAGTTTCCGGAGTGGGATTTCTCGATGAATTGTCCACGCTCGGCGAAAACACCATTGCCGAATTCTACCACGAACGAGGGTTTGCTGTTTCGAGCCTTTCCCCGGCCGCATTTCCGCTGCAATTGGCGTTGCTCGCCGATTTGCTGGGCGGCGATAAAACGGCCAACGCAAAAATAGTGCGCGATATTTTTTCCGGAGTCGAACGCGGCGCCAAACGAGACGCCGTATTGCTTAACGCGGCCGCGGCCTTGTTCGTCGCCGGCAAAACCAAATCGCTTATGGACGGCTGGACACTTGCCTCGCAAACCATTGACAACGGCCTCGCCATGGCAAAGCTCGCCGAACTGGCGGATGCGAAATAGCGATTTGTCCCGCATCCAGTCCATGAACCTCGTCTTTTGTAGCAGCGAACATCAGTTCGCTCTGACTCCTTCGCCGAACAATCGTGCGGCCTCGCTCGCCGCCCAGCTAACCAGCGAACGGATCATGGAGAGAGGAATATGGGCATTGTCGCCCAAGCCTTCTTCCAGCCATGGCTGTCTCCTCTTTTCCAATTTAACGAGTTTAGTTGGATCGCGCTCACGCGACGCTGTTACGAAAACGTGGGGCGTAGCAGCCCCAAAGTTTCGGGACTCCCGTCGTCTCCTGCGGGTAAGAGGGAAAAAGGTTCATCCCGTCAAAGATTCCCCGGTCTTATTAGACAAGATTTGCAGGATTTACAGGTTGAAGTCTTTCGGCAATGGCTTTGGGCAAACGGGGTCTTCATCCTGTTCCATCCCGTTCATCCTGTCAAAACTCCCGGGAATTTTAAGACAAAATCCATCCGCTCACGCGACGCTGCTACGAAAACGTGGGGTGTAGCAGCGGACATGAGTCCGCTCTGACTTATTCGCGGAAGAAGCGTGCGGCGATATACGCCCGGAAGAATCGCCGGGCTTTGCAAGCCGAAAGGAACTCATTCTGAACCGGCAGGAATGGAAGGGAGAGCATTGGCAGTCATAATACTTGAATTTAACCCTTAGCCCTGCTCTTCCGCTTCCTGTGGTTCTTCCGCTGGCACGGCTTCATCCTGCGAGGCGTAGTGCAGGCCCAGATTGTGTTGGGCGGTCTTATCGCCCTGCCGCGCGGCGCGAATGAACCATTTCACCGCTTCCTGCGAATTTTGCGGCACGCCGCGGCCGGTTTGATAGCACAGGCCCAGGTTACACTGCGCCGGCGCGCATTCCTGTTCGGCCGCCGCCAGATACCATTTCACCGCTTCTTCAAAATTTTGAGGCACCACCTGTCCCTGTTCGTAAAAGACGCCCAAATTGAATTGCGCCGCAGGATAACCGCGACGCGCTGATTCGCGGTACCATTTCAATGCCTCTGCGTAATTTTGCGGCACGCCCTGGCCGGTTTCATAGAGCATTCCCAGGTTAAATTGCGCCGCCGGGTCGGCTTGCTCGGCCGCCTCACGCAGCCATTTCGCCGCCTCGCCAAATTCCTGCGGGACGCCGGCTCCATTCAGGAAACAGACGCCCAAATAGCACTGCGCTACGGCATCATTTTGTTCGGCCGCGCGGCGAAACCACCTGACCGCCTCGGAATAATCCTGCGTGACTCCCTGGCCATTTTGATAGCAGACGCCCAGATAACATTGCGCCTGTGGATCGCCCTCTTCGGCGGCCTGGCGCATTTCTTCAAATGTTTCCCATGAACGGCGATTTGAAATCATGAATGCCTTTCCTACTGCTTAAAAATAATTGATATACCGCCGATTTCAAGGAAAAAGGAAAATGGCGGTCCTCAACGCCAAATCCTTCTCGTCGTCGGCCCGGTCATTTTACAATTTATCTTCCGCAAGTGCCTCCCGCCTGCTACAAAACGCACATGGTAACACCGTTAAAAATCGGATTCCTCGGCGCCGGCAAAATGGCTGCGGCTCTGGCCAAAGGCTTTATCCATGCCAAATTGGCAGCGCCAAAACAAATCGCTGCCGCCGACCCTTACGAAACCGCGCGGAAACGCTTCGCCGACGAAACGGGCGCAAAAACCATGGCATCGAACGCCGATGCCGCGAAGTTCGCGGATGTTTTGATTTTAGCCACCAAGCCGGACCAGGTTCCCGCCGCCCTTGCCGAGGCGCGCGATTGTCTCAATCTAAAGAAGGATTATCTGCTTATTTCCATCGCCGCCGGTGTGACGATTTCAAAATTGGAAGGGGCGCTTCCAGCCGGCGCGCGCGTCATCCGCGCCATGCCCAACACGCCCGCGTTGCTGGGCGAGTCCGCGTCCGCTTTCGCGCGCGGCGTCCACACAACTGACGCCGACGCCGAACTGGCCAAAAAATTGTTGTCGGCGGTTGGAATCGCGTTTCAGGTCAAAGAAAACCTGCTGGACGCCGTGACCGGCTTGAGCGGCAGCGGACCGGCGTACGTGTACCAATTCATTGAGGCGCTCAGTGACGGCGGCGTGGCGTCCGGTTTGCCGCGCGATATTGCCACGCGCCTGGCCGCGCAAACCGTTCTCGGCGCCGCTCGAATGGTCCTCCAAACCGGACAACATCCTGGCGCGCTCAAGGACCAGGTCGCCAGCCCCGGCGGCACAACCATCGAAGGTCTGCACGAATTGGAAAAAGGCAAACTCCGCGGAACCGTTATAAGCGCCGTTCGCGCGGCAACGGAGAAGTCGAAGAAGTTAGGCCAGAATTGAATGGCGCGTCATAAAAAATTCGTTTTATGAACGCTCCAGCCTGATTCTCATGTTCGCCTTAATGATGAACCCCTGGTTGTCGGCCATCTTTATGACGGCTGCCTTGGCGGAAAGGACTAGAACTTTACATTCGTTTTTTTCAGGGTCCGCATACTCCCATTTCCCATGCCATGGCCCGTTGTTGATTTGTTCCTGTAAATTGGGCGGGTCATTTCGACAGATAGAAAAATCCATTCGGAAATCGTCGGCCTTTGAGTTCATGCCTGGGCCGATCGCGGCATAAAATCATACAAATAGCCTACGCCCGTGTCGAACGTGACTGTCTGTCCCGGTTGACAAGACTTTTCTGAGACCCGGCCGCCATGCGTTGGCATGAATAGTGAAATCCGGGAGTCCCGGTCACCGGTGCTCCCGTCGCTTCGCGAGCGACTCGCCTTCGCTCCGCTGCGGCTCGCGCCCTCAAGACCTCGAAACAAATATTAACCGGCGCTTGACTTATTAGCCCTCATAGGAGGCGACGACTCTCTAATCCAACATGACAAAATCATACCTCTGTCCTTCATCCTCTGTAGCATCGAATCCTTGCTCCTCTGCAATCTGGCCAGCCCACGTCAGAACGTCGGCTCGCTCTGGCTCATCTTCCGGTAGTTCGATGACAAGCTTGCCTGTGTTTTGCGAAAGCTTGCCCTTGTTTTTAGTGCCAAACGCAGGATAGTCAGCAATCTCGACAGCGGTGACTCGAACTGCGCCTGCTGCGTATGCTTTATCAACAAGTGCCAGCGACTCCTCGGTGGAATGCAGCTCGCCGAGTGTGACCAGCGCAAATCCGCGCTTGCGTCCGGTCTGAAGCCACTCGCGGGCTTCCATAGCGTTCGGTTGAGAAATGAGATCTTCACATAAGCTTTTCATATTGTATTAAAATGAACTCAGTCGCCTAACAGTTACTAGATATTAGATTTTGTGGCCTATCATCGTCACGGGTTCAAGCTGCCGCTGGACGGAAGGGCTTGTCCAGCATATTTTTGTGAAAAATGATGGACGAAATGTTTTCAGGAAAGGCCGCAACAAAGGCTGCGAACCCGGACGGCCCGTTGCCCAACCCCAAAAGCCGCTTGCG
>JBOHXA010000354.1:0-3741 GCA_050737335.1 Limisphaerales bacterium
GTCCATCCCGGGATGGGCGAAAATGGCCTCCAGCAAATGGCCAAAAACCGGAACGGGCTTGCCGGGGTGCGCGATTTGCCAGCGCATCAGCATCATCAGCATCAGGCCAAATAGCAGAAAGGACAGGGCCGTCATGCCATATTGAATGCCAATGATCTTGTGATCGGTCGAAAAAACGTATTTGCCCCAGAAACCCGGATCGTAATGCCCGTGGCCGTGGTCCTCATACGCATGTCCATCATGAGCGTCGCCCTTGCGATAGGGCGGAAATTGTTCGACGTGCGCGTCCATAATTACTTCACTTTGTCAAAAACCATCAGCGTGAGCAACAACGGCAAATAAATAATTGACGCCAAAAACAACTGGCGGGCGCGCGCCAGGGTGAGTTGGCGCGAAAATTGAAGCGCATAAAAGATGAACGCGACCCCCAAAATGACCGCGCCTGTGAGATAGACCGCGCCGGACATCTTCAGGAGAAATGGGCACAGGCTTACGATAAAGAGTCCGATCGCGTTGCTGAGGGTTTGCCGGCCGGTGTATTTGCCATCCGAATCCAGATTCGGCAGCATGACAAATCCGGCTTTGGCGTATTGATCGCGATAAATCCAGGCAATGGCGAAAAAATGCGGAAGCTGCCAGAAAGCCAGGATGGCGAACAAAACCCAACCTTCGCCGCTCAAGTCATTTCGAGCGGCCGCCCAGCCCATCAGTGGAGGCAATCCGCCCGGAATTGCTCCAACGGCGGTATTGAGCCAGGTCACGCGCTTCAGGGGCGTGTAAATGAACACATAACTGATGAGTGTCACCGCGCCAAGGAGACTGGTGAGCAGATTGACCGCCAGCGCGAGGTAGATGAGGCCAGCCACCGAACTGACGCCCCCAAATAGCGCCACTGTGGCCGGTTGCATTCGTCCCGACGGCAGCGGGCGGTCCTGTGTGCGGAGCATCTTCGCGTCGTGGTCCCGTTCCAGCCATTGATTCAGTGCCGACGCTCCCGCGGCCACAAGCGCGGTGCCTGCGAGGGTGTCAAACAGCAACAGCCAGTTCATGGCTCCGCGCCAGCCCAGATAAAATCCGACAGCGGTGGTCAGCAGAACCAGCGCCGTGAGCCGCGACTTGACGAGGTCGGAAAAGACGCTGGCCCAGGTCTTTTCCGCCGTATCGCCACGAGCAATTTCAACGGAGATTTCTTTCATTGTTTATTCGCCGCAAAAGTCCCAAACGCGCCGAACCTTTCGGTTTGCACGGCCGGCTGCCGGCCCGGGCGGGCAAAGGCAATAATGCACCATAGCGCGCCTGTCACGAGGCAAAGGGCGCCGCCGAGTAAATGGACTGTAGCCACGTCCGCCGCCTTGTCGGTCAAAATCGTCGCTGCGCCCAGTCCGATCTGAAGGACGATTAGCCCAAGCCAAAAGAGCGCGAATTTCGTGAGAGTGTCATTTTTACCGAGTTTACGCCATGACAGCGCGGCGCACAGGCTGACAAAAATGAAAATGGCCAGGGCAACCAAACGGTGGACCATTTGCAAAATGACCTGAAAAGCCGTTATGGGGTTGTAATCATTGTACTCCATGCGATGCGCGTTATATTCCTGAATGGCCTGCGCGCTGGTGTCAGGCCAGAGCTTTCCGTAGGCGCTGGGGAAGGTGTTGATGGAAAGGCCGGCGTGCTGGGCGCGCATTGTCGCGCCGAGCGCCAATTGGCAGAAGATTAAGAGCGTGGCCGTCAGGACGAGGGCGCGCAAAGTGGCTGGGACATTTAGATTGTTTTGCGACATTGTCTTGCGCCAAAATTTGCTGGTGAACAAGGCAATGGCGCACATTAAGACAAAAAAGGATTGGCCGATGACGCCGTGAATGGCTCCAAGGTTATTCAGTTTCAACGTTACGCGAAGGCCGCCCAGAACGCCTTGCGCCACCACGAGCAGAAAAGCCGCCACGCCCAGCCATTTCATCCATTTGCGCGGGTCTTTCAACCACAGCAAAACAGCGAGAATGGTCGTCATCAAGCCGACCCCCGACGCCCAAAGGCGGTGTGTGTGCTCGTAAAAGATGCCGCCAATCCATTTCGACGGCGGGAACAAAAACATATTGTAGCCGTAGCTGTTTGGCCAGTCCGGCACGGACATGCCCGCATCGTGGCTGGTCACAAGGCCGCCGGCGGCCAGGAGAAAAAAAGTGGCAATGGCCGTCAGCGCCGCAAACCAGCGCAACGAGCCATTCATCTCGATATTGTTCATCGGAAACCTTGCCTCCAAAACGCTCGATTATTTCACGTGAAACGTGAAATTGACGGTGACATTTTTATCGGCGACATTGACGGTTTCGGTCTGCTTTCCCAATTTGCGATGGTCAGCCACGATTGTGTATTTGCCCGGCGGAACATCCTTAATGACAAATTTGCCGTCTGTGCCACTGATTGAAAAGTACGGATTATCAAAAATGCTTACCCAGGCAAACATCCACTGGTGGATATCGCACCGGAATGTCATGAACATTTGCGGCTTGTCAAATGTATAGGTTAAATCGGGGCCGTGGGGCATTTGAACGTTGTTATGCAGGGTGGCGCCGGTATCGTCCACCACATCGACGTTATGGACGCACGAATCGGAATTTTTAACGATGATTTTCTGGCCCGTTTGAATCGCCAGAATTTGCGGCCTATAAAGGCAGCCTTTTTGGTCGAGATGGGCTGGCGGCGCGCCGGCGCCGGTGGATTTGCCGGTGATGTCCTTGCCATCGGCGTCTTCCAGGTAAACGACGACATCGCCGAATTCGCCGTTTGGGCCGACGACATAGAAATGGGTTGTGGGCGTTGTTTTATACATTGGCCCGCAGGTTGGGTTACTCATCAAGGGCGTGATGGGAATTTCGGCGGGCGGAGTGCCTGCCAGCGTGATGGTTCCGGTAATGTCCGCCGCGCGCGTCATGGATGTGGCAGCAAGGACTCCAATCAAAAAAGCGAACGAAAAAACTTTCACTGTCAAAAAGTTATCATCGCGGAACTGCCGGTCAAGCGATTTGTGAAATATTTCACAAGCCTGACGGATTAGGGCAAAGACTGGCGCCAGGAACCGAAGCCGAACATCGGGAATGAATCACAGATTTCTCCCTCTGGTTTGGCAATCATTGAAACACCACCGGCGCCCTTCAACGCTTCAGGGATTCAACGATTTCAGAGCGGCAATGACCCCTGCCATTTCAATCGCTGTTTGCGCGGCCTCGGTCCCTCGGTTGTGCTTTGGATCCAGGCACCTTTTTTTGGCCTGTTCTTCATTCTCCAATAGCAACACTTCGTGAATGACGGGCACCTCAAATTCCAATTGGATTTTCATCAGCGCATGGCTGATGGCATCGCCAATGTGCGCGGCGTGGCCTGTTTCGCCGCGTAAAATGACGCCTAAGCAAATAATGGCAGACAGGTCTTCGCTCTCGGATGAATGCCGGGCCAGTTTCGCGGCGATAATCGGAATTTCATAGGCTCCCGGCACGCGAATGACCTGCACCTTCGCGCCCGCCCGGGTGAGCGTGGTTTTGGCGGCTTTGAGCATTGCGTCCGCGTATCGGGCGTTGTAACGGGAAGCGATGATGGCGAAGACGCCGTCACCGGCCTGAACTTTTTTGTTTTTGACTCGTTTTAACATGGTAAAAGGAACCGCATGCTCACCCCCCGTCGCCGCGTCATGGCGCGGCGGGCGCGCGCGGCCCTGCCAACGGAGCCGCGACCGTGAGGGAGCGGTTT
>JBOHXA010000355.1:0-4953 GCA_050737335.1 Limisphaerales bacterium
CCCTTTGACATGAGCGATACACCGGCCATCCAGGCAGCGCCCGAGGCGAAATCGTGTTCGCCCCCGGCGAGCCGCGATTTTTCCAGGCCGGTGTCGCGACCAAAAAAGGGCGGGTTTCAGCTCTTGCGCGAGGTGCTAAACCATGGCGGCCCCGGCTATCTCCAGTTCGCTATCACCAATATCTGCAACGCCGATTGCGATTTCTGCGGCTTCGCCCGCTCCAAATTTGATCCCCGCGCGCGACATAGCGTCACATTCGATGAAGCCAAACTCGCCATTGACATGGCGCTCAAAAATCACATCGGCTATCTTCTGTTCGTAGGCGGCGAACCCATGGTCCATCGTGATCTGCGCGCCATGACGCGGTACGCCGCCGAACACGGTATTCGTCCCATGATTTGCACCAACGGCGGCTTATGGAATGACGAAAACATGCGCAATCTCGCCAGTGACGGCCTTACCAGCGTCATCATGTCCATTGACGCCCACGACATCGCCAGGCATGAAAAGAACCGCGGGCTGCCGGACGTTTGTAAAAAAATCAAACGCGCCAACGAGTTCTTCCAAAAGGCAGGCATTCAAACGACCGCAAGCATCACAGCCAGCCGCTTGATCGAGGATTATGAAAAATTGCCCGCCTTTCTGGAATCGCTGGGGTTCAAAAGCTGCACGTTCAGCTATCCGCTTACATCTCTGGCCAGCAGTTACCTCAGTTTCAGCGACAGCGGCCTGGTGAACTATTCCAAGGACGAACTCATCGAAGTGTTCGCAAAAATCAAAACCATGAAGGCGCGGAGCGGGTTTCCTGTCGTCAATCCATCCGAATCGCTGGACGAAATGCAGCGGCATTTGCGCGGGCAAAAGGAGAAGTTCGGCTGCCTGGGCGGATACAAGTATTTTTATCTGGATTGGAACCTCGATTTGTATCGCTGCCATTACTGGGAAAAGCCCATGTGCAAAGTATCGGACTGGGACGATTCAAAGCTCATTCGCGACGGGTGTACGCGATGTATGATTGATTGCTACCGCGACCCGAGTGTTTTGCAGTTTGTCGCCATCAGCATGAGCGACGCCTGGAGCGATTTGAAAAAAGGCAACCTCGCCGGCGCCGCAAAGCACGTGTTCGATTCGCGCAATCTCACTTCCCTCAAAGCCGTCTGGGAAGACCGAAAATGGATCAAAGGCGTGTAGGCGCATCGCGACGTTCTTCGCGTGAGCCTCATTAACCAACATCCGTTAAGCTGCCATCAATTCCAAAATTCCTTGCAACGGAATCCTCACCCAATTCGGACGGCTGTTGAGTTCGTAACCCAGTTCGTAGATGGCTTTGCGCAGCAGGAAAATATTCGTCAGCAAATGCACGTCCTCCTCCTTGCGAGGCAGGAATCCGGCGCTTTTGGCCGCATCAAGATAGGCGTGATAAAAGATGGCCGAAACGTGCCGCGCCCAAAATTGCGCCCAGCTGCCCAGGGCGTCGGTTTGGCCCGGCGCCGCGCTGCCGCTTTCGATTTCCTTGAGCAAAGCCGCCTGGGCGGCGTAATGAAATGAGCGGATCATCCCGGCCACGTCCCCCATTGGAGGCCGCTTGAGGCGGCGTTCGCTGATGGACAACGCCGGTTCGCCCTCAAAATCTATGATCCAAAAATCCTTGCCGTCATAAAGCACCTGGCCCAAATGATAATCTCCGTGCTCCCGGGTTCGCCATGCATCTATCCGGCGCGAGTAAATTCCACCGAACCGTTTCAAAATGTCCGGTTCCATGGCGCTGACTTTTTCCGCCAGCGCCCGGGCTTCCGGTGGAAGCGTTTTTAGCGTCCGCGTCAGCAACTGGAAATTTTGCCGCGTCAAGTTGCGCAGGGACTGGAACAGCCCGCGCTGAAAATGCGGCGTAAATGGCTCGGGCGCGAATCGCTTGTCCCCGGTCTCGGAAGCCAGTGCCCTGTGCATGGCGGCAGTTCGCCGGCCGAGCATTTTCGCGCTTTCGATGTAAGAGCCTATCATTTCGACCGCATCGGGAGATGGACTGGCGAAGGCGAGTTTGTCCAGCGGCAGGGATGGGACTTTGGCCAAACGCTTCTCTTGCGGCAGGCTTTCGACCCGTTCGAAAAATCGCCGCAACGTGTCCAGCGTGAATTCCCATGCGTCCCGGCACTCGGGCAGGAAGGAATTCAGCACGCCAACAGTCGTGGGTTCCTCGTGGCTGCCATGATATTCCAGCGCTCCGGCCAACGGCGGTGAAAAGGGGAACCGCTGGGCGGTGAGAAAACGGCTGATTTCGAACTCAGGGTTCTCTCCCTGGTCCAGTCGCCGGAAAAGCTTGAGAACGAGTTTATCGCCAAATAGCACCGATGAATTGCTTTGTTCAGACTTGCTGACGGAGGGTTCGAGGTCCAGAGACCCCGCCATGCGCAATTGGCGCAAAAAGCTCGTGTGCATGGACGTGACGGTTCCCTGGCTCCCGGGCAGAGTCCGGCGGCTGACAATGATCTCAAGCAGCGCACGGCAAAACTCCTTGTTGGCGATGGCATCGTACAGCACACCGTCGCCTTGAGGATTTTTAACACTGATGCGGGCGATCACCAGCGGCGCCCAGTCACGGCAGACCGCGTCCATTTGCTCGCCGAAGGCGCACGTCAGCGGGAGGACGTAAATGTCCGGCTCATTTTGGGTATATTCAATTTGTACAAGAGCCAGGCATGCCCTGGCGGATCCGGCGAGATCAATTGGAATAAGTTCCCTCACATGCACACCCTTGATCCTGCGGGCCTTGCCTCCAAACCAGCGGCGCGAAATCAGCCATGATTGGAGGGCCCTCTCGAACTGCATTTGATGGTAATCGTTGAAGATTTCCTCCCATTCTCCGCCAACGGTGAAGAGCGGGCGCGCTCCCGGGCCCACGGGCTGTCCCGCCGCCTGCACCTCCGCCTTGGCCCTTGCTTCCAGAGAGAACCAATAAAACGCGTGCGGCCCAAGCGTCAGAAAGTAGGGTTTGTCCGTAATGACGGGAAATTCTGTAAGCCCAAACAGCTCGACCGGCACGCGGGATTGAAACGCGCCCAGGTCCAGTTCGACCGGCTGTACAAAGCGCGACAGATTGGCAACCACCAGGATTGTTTCCTCCTGCCAGCGCCTGACGCAGGCGAGGATTTTGCGGTTCTCGGGCTGGATGAATTCCATGGTGCCCAGGCCGAAAGCCCGCCACCGCTTCCGCAGCGTGATGAGCCGGCGCATCCACCAGAGCAGCGAATGCGGATTGCGATGCTGCACGTCCACATTGACCGCTTCATAGTGGTTTTCCGGGTCCAAATTAATCGGCAAGTAAAGACTTTGCGGATTGGCGCGCGAGAATCCCGCGTTCCGGTCCGCGCTCCATTGCATCGGCGTGCGAACACCGTTGCGGTCGCCCAGATAGATGTTTTCGCCCAACCCGATTTCATCGCCGTAATAGATGACCGGCGTGCCCGGCAGCGAAAAAAGAAGCGCATTGAGCAATTCGATTCGGCGACGGTCATTACCCAAGAGAGGAGCCAGTCGGCGGCGAATGCCCAGGTTTAATCGCGCCTGGTAGATATGGGCGTACATCCGATACATATAATCGCGCTCTTCGTCGGTCACCATTTCCAATGTCAATTCATCGTGATTGCGCAGAAACAGCGCCCATTGTGAAGTTTCCGGTATTGGCGGGGTCTGCTGCAATATTTCCACGATGGGAATGCGGTCTTCCATTCTCAAGGCCATGAAAAGGCGGGGCATAAGCGGAAAATGGAAGGCCATATGACATTCATCGCCCTTGCCCCCGCCAAAATAGGCGACGGCATCGTCCGGCCATTGGTTTGCCTCGGCCAGCAACATTCGGTCGCCGTACTTTTCGTCCACGTGTTTGCGCAGAATCTTAAGAAAGTCATGCGTTTCAGGTAAATTTTCGCAACTGGTGCCTTCGCGCTCGTAGAGGTACGGCACGGCGTCGAGCCGGACGCCGTCCACGCCCAGGCCAAACCAAAAATCCAGCGCTTTAAACATTTCGCGATGAACCACGGGATTATCGAAATTCAAATCAGGCTGGTGTGAATAAAAGCGATGCCAATAGTAGGCGTTGGCCACGTTGTCCCAGGTCCAGTTGGAAAGTTCCGTGTCTTTGAAAATGACACGCGTGCCGGCGTATTTCTCGGGCAGATCGCTCCAAACATAGTAATCGCGCCATCGGCTGCCGGGGCGGGCGCGCCGGGCGCGCTGAAACCAGGGATGCTTGTCCGATGTATGATTCAAAACTAATTCCGTGATCACGCGCAGCCCGCGGCGATGCGCTTCCCGCAAAAAGATTTTGAAGTCCCCCAGCGTTCCGTACATCGGATGTACATTCGTGTAATCGGCGATGTCATAGCCATCGTCCTTGAGCGGTGAAGGATAAAATGGCAGCAGCCACACGGCGGTGACGCCCAGGTCGCGCAGATAATCCAATTTTTCCGTCAGGCCGCGGAAATCACCGGCGCCGTCCGCGTTGCTGTCGAAAAAGGCGCGGACGTGAACTTCATAGATGACACCGGCTTTGTACCAGAGCGGGTCGCGTTGCAGTGGAGTAAATATTTTTGTCACCATGTGCGGTTTAATTTCGGCTCCCGTCATACTATCCGAAGAGGAAGCAAAATTGTCAAATGGTAGAACCTCGACCTGTTTTGACTGGTTTCAACTGATTTCCAACTGATTTCGTCTTGTCTCGATGATGGGTTTTGCTTGGATTCGTGAATTGTCCGGGGTCGTAGCTCCGTTGGTAGAGCGTCTCGTTTCCAAGGAGTTTCCGTTTTTTTCCCTCACTTTTCCCCTCATGGACACACTTGGACAAACAACAATTCCCAATTGAATTAGTTTCTGAACGGGGAATGGAGTGGACACGAATGCCCCAAATTTTTTTGCAGCGCGGTGACAAACCGGGGTGACATCTCACCGGACGCATTC
>JBOHXA010000356.1:0-3791 GCA_050737335.1 Limisphaerales bacterium
GAATCATCCTCCACAATCAGGATGGATTCTTTTCCGGTCGGCATGTCTGAAGCATCGGTGGTTCCGTTGGATTCCAAGAGCGCATCGGTGCGGGGGAGATATATCTTAAAAATGGTCCCGCAACTCGGTTCGCTATAGACGTGGATGTCCCCGCCGCTTTGGGCAATGATGCCGTAACAAGTGGCAAGGCCCAGGCCCGTGCCTTTGCCAAGACCTTTGGTGGTGAAGAAAGGCTCGAAGAGGTGCGCCTTGACCTCGTCGGTCATGCCAACGCCATTGTCCGTGATGGCCAGCAGCACATATTCGCCAATGTCCAGGGCCCGGTTGCGGAATTTGAGTTGGTGGTCAATGACGACGTTGGAGGTGCTGATGGTGAGTTTTCCGCCGCGGGGCATGGCGTCGCGCGCGTTGACTGCCAGGTTCATAATCACCTGTTCCACTTGCCCCGGATCGGCCTTGACGCGGCCCAATGAAGGGTCGGACACAATTGACAGTTCGACGTCTTCGCCGATCAAACGCCGGAGCATCGTTTCCATGGTGTGAACGATGTCGTTGAGTTGCAGGACCCGCGGCTGAAGAACCTGTTTGCGGCTGAAAGCCAGCAACTGCCGGGTCAGCGACGCCGCGCGATCAGACGCGTTTTGAATTTCCGTGATGTTCTTTTGCAACGGACTATTTTTGTCCACCGCTTGAACGGACATCGAGCAGTAACCACCAATCACGGTGAGTATATTGTTAAAGTCATGGGCCACGCCGCCCGCCAGGCGGCCGATGGCTTCCATCTTTTGAGATTGCAACAATTTGTCTTCGCTGCGTCGAAGGGCCTGTTCGGTTTCTTTTAAATCTGAAATGTCCTGGACGGTCCCAATCATTTTCATCGGTTCGCCCCGTTCATTCAGGACGACTTCGCCGCGCCCGGATACAAATCGTTGGGAACCGTCTGGAAGCATAATCCGGTAGTCGCATTTGAAGGGGCGGCCGCTGCGGAGAGATTCGCCTATAATTTCCCTGACCATCGAGAGATCATCGGGGTTGAGACGTTCCAGCCAGGTTTCCATGGTCATGTCCGCCTCGTCGAGCCGGCGTCCGTATAAGCGCCGGGTTTCTTCGGACCACGAAACGGTGTTTTTGAAAATGTCCCATTCCCAGCTTCCCAACCGCGCGATTTGCTGGGCCTGGGCCAGTTGCGCCGCGCTTTTGCGTCGTTCCGCGTTTTCTTTGGTCAGTTCCGCGGTGCGTTCGGAAACGGTTTGCTCGATGGTTGCGTTCAATTCCTCCAGGTCGGCCTGCCGTTGCGCCACCAGAAGCATTTCACTGTGGCTTTTGCGAATGGAAATAATCAGGAACACGACTTCGAACAAAATCCAGCCGGCATGCTCGAAGGACCTCCAGACCGACGCGTGAAGAACCCCATAGACCGATTGCGGCCAAAAGTATCCGCGTAACAAGTGGTCCACATAGACCACAGCCGTGGCCGAAATAAGAACGGTCCAGTCCCGATAAAACGCCAATATGGCCAGCGAACCAAAAACGTGGAAATGGGTTTCAATTCGTCCGCCGGTCAGGTGAATCAATAACGCGGACATGAGCATTTGGACGACGGCAATGGTATGCCGGGTAAGCGATTAGCCGGGGCTTTTTCGGGCCATATAAACCGCCAGGCTGCTAATGATGCCGCCCAGGAAAATGGCGAACCAAACGTGCGGATGAATTTTGCTGTTCATGCCCGCCCAGGTGCGCGGTGAAAGCCACAGCGCCAGGGCCACTGCAAAAAGCCATTGAAAGACCATCAGTCGCGAGAAAAGGCGGCTGGTGTGACGAATAATGTTTTGCCATTGGGCATTGAAAAGCCCGGCCACACGCCCTGAAACGGGCATCGCGGGCTTGATGGAGATTGAAACCGGCCCGGTCATGGGACGACGCCGGGTTGACAATTGGACCCGCCGAACAGTGAGCATCCATAGACGGGCGTTTGCGTGCCGGTGGCCGATCCGCCAGTGGCCAGGGAAATTATCGCTCTTTCTGCAACATTATCGCCGTCGTGATCGCCGCTGCCGGTGATGCCTCCGCGAAAGAGCAATTCGCCGCGGGGATTATAGAGGAGGACGTATCCCGAAGTCGCGGCGCCGTATTCGCGCGCCAGGGCATTGTCTGTGTCCTCGCCGACCGTGACTCCGGGAATAGCGGCCGCGGAGCGCCATAGCTCCGTGTGCGCCCAATTCGCGGGATAGTGTGCCGGGCTGAAGAACAAAACGTGAGCCGCAATTCGGCCGTTGCTTTGGGCAAGCACGCGATTCAGATCCTCCAGGGTGGCGCGGGTACAGGGACATCGAGGATGGGCAAACAAAATCAGGGTATCACGGGTCGGATCCAGTGGCACCGGTGTCCCGAAAACCCATTGTTCAGGCGCCGACCCAACCGAACCGCTGGCGTTCTCATAGTCCAAAATTGAGACAGTGGCTGTCCCAATAGCGAACAGCCACAGCGCATAAAGGGTAATTCGCCTGAAGAATTGGCGCTTCATTTGCCGGCCATCAAGCAATGCTTATGCCAGTGATGAGTAAGTTGACAGGTTGCCTTGACAGATATGCCGAATATTCTATGTTCCACGCGCATCGGCATGGCCCCGCTGGTTCGCGTGTGGCGGCTAATCGGACGGTCGTTTTATCAAATGGATCAGGCCAATTCATCCGTTCAGTTTCATGAGCGCGGATTCGTTCTGCTGTTGTGCGAAGTGCGGGAAGCGCGAATTTGGTGTTTCCGTTCAACGGACCGAAAGGCTCAGCGAAAGTCTATGTGTCAGCGAAGAAATCATCAGGGAAATGGCAATTTGCTCGCCTTGTCGTGGAGATCGACAAAACGCAGGCACGGATTGATGTTTTGGCGACAAACTATCTGAACTCGCCTGATCGCCCAGAAGGGGAGAATTGAGCGGGTCAGCTAGTGACGTGTGTCGGGGTTTATGTCAAGGCAAATGGAACCAATTGTAACCATTGGAAAATACCGGCAAATCGGAGGAAATTTCAGTTCCAACCATCACAAAGATCAACGTCGCAAGAACAATAAATTTTGCCGTATCCCCGAATCGGTCAAGAATTCGATCCAACCCATAGACAAAGCATAGCAGGAACGGGATCAAAACCCCGAGTATCATTCGTCCTGCCTGAAAATATGGATGGCCTCGCGACGGATTGGAGCAGTCATGGAAATCATAAACAACGGACATTAGCGCAAAAAAGCCAAGTCCGGCAATGCAACTCGCCAGGCTTAAAAGCAAGGCGAAGCGTTGTGACGAGTGCGCGACAGGCGAGGCGCGAACCAACACTGGCAGGATGGCGGCAGGCAGGAGAAGAGAAAGGATGGAGTAAATGTTGTTGCTGAAGGGAAGCGCCATAGGCTTGTCATGCCAGCAAAACTCTCCCTGCCAAAAGGTTCCGAGTTGCCCTGATAGGTATGTCCACAGGCCCGCAGGTGTGAAGATTGGATGATGCCACCAGTCGCCGAACGCTTTTAAGGTCCATCCCAGGTATTCGATTTTGATTTTCGAACCGGTGCAGTCCCCATAATTGGATTTGCACCACGTCATCCATGCCAAAATGGGCAGGGCAGCACAAGATAGGAACGCCGCAAGATTTGGCAGTGGTTTCTGTAGCCTTCCATTGCGCAAATCCAAATACACCTTTAAAACGCTGAAGACGGCGGCTGCCATCAACAGGGGAATGTTTGTTGTCTTAGCGAGGTATGTCGCGGCAAATGCAACACCGGTTGCAGCGGCCCACAGGATGGAAAAC
>JBOHXA010000357.1:0-7441 GCA_050737335.1 Limisphaerales bacterium
GCACAGGACTGGAATGACTGGCGCTGGCAACTTAAGCACCGGATCACCACCGCCGAGCAGTTGCAAAGGCATGTACCCACACTCACGCCTGAAGAATTTGCCGGGGCAAAATTGGCTGATCACAAGCTGGCCCTGGCCATTACGCCCTACTTTTTCAACCTGATTGATTGGGCGGACCAGAATTGCCCAATTCGGCTCCAAGTCGTGCCAAAGGCGGCGGAAACCCGCACCGCGCCGTGGGAACTAAGCGATCCGTGCGGCGAAGACACGCATTCACCGGTGCCCGGGCTGGTCCATCGCTACCCGGACCGCGTGCTGTTCATGGTGACGGACCGCTGCGCCAGCTATTGCCGTTACTGCACCCGTTCGCGCCTGGTCAGCAACGCCAGTGGCTACGACTTTCATCCCGAGTTCGACAGACAAATTGCCTATATTGAACAGCATCCAGAGGTCAGGGACGTTTTGTTGAGCGGCGGTGACCCGTTGCTATTGAGCGATGAAAAACTGGAATTTCTGTTGAGCCGCCTGCGGGCCGTCCCCCACGTCGAGTTTTTGCGGATAGGCACGCGCATTCCATTGTTTTTGCCGCAACGCATTACACCCCGGCTATGCGCCATGCTAAAACAATTTCATCCGCTTTTTATCAGCATTCATGCGAACCATCCGAATGAACTGACGACGGAAGCGCGCGACGCGTTGGGACGACTTGCCGATGCAGGCATTCCGCTGGGCAACCAGAGTGTGCTGCTCAGGAACGTCAATGACGACGTCAGCGTCATGAAGGCGCTTGTGCAGAAGCTGCTGATGTGCCGCGTCAAGCCATATTACCTTTACCAATGCGATTTGATATCCGGTTCGGCGCATTTGCGCACCAGTGTCGCCAAAGGCCTTGAAATCATTGAACAATTGCGCGGCCACACCACCGGCTACGGTGTTCCAACCTACGTGATTGACGCCCCTGGCGGCGGCGGGAAGGTGCCGATTAACCCGGAATATGTCCTGTGCCGAAACGCCGGTCGCGTGCTCATACGCAATTACGAAGGCAGAATCTTTGAGTATCCCGAAGCCGCCGATGGCACCCCGCACTCCAAACCAAGTACCATCCAGGAACCGGATTTGTGCGCGAGCCCGGGCTCTTGAATTGAATGTTAAAACGTGGAATCGTTGAAGAGCCTTTTATAAGATGCGCGGTTCGCAGACCGAGGCTCATTCCACGTCTCTTTGAGATGTTCATTGTTTCAACAATCGCGCCACAAATGCCCCGTCAGTATTGTCCCGAAACGGCAGCAATTCGCACTCCCGTTCAAGTTTGAACGTTTTGTCCGTCCGCAGAAATTCCTGAACAACCGCCGCATTTTCTTCCGATTCCAGGCTGCACGTGCTGTAAATGAGAACGCCGCCCGGTTTCAGGTTGGGCGCGGCCGCCTTGAGTAAATCCAATTGCGCTTGTTGCAGGCGCGCAAGTTCAGCCGGCGAAATTCGCCAGCGCAAATCTATCCGCCGGCGCATGACGCCGCTGTTGGAACACGGGGCGTCTATGAGAATTTTATCGAATTTCCGAGAATTCCCCGGGGATTCCGATGTCCGCAATCCACAATCCACATTCATCGCCCCCAGGCGCGCGCAATTTTCCTCCAGCAGCTTTAGCCGTTCCTTCGAAGTATCCAAAGCGATAATCTTTCCGGTGTTACCCATGAGTTGAGCCATAAACGTGGCTTTTCCGCCGGGCGCGGCGCATAAATCCAAAATGCTTTCCGCGGCGATTGGAGCCAGTTCGAGCGGCGCCAGGAGCGTGCTGGGGTCCTGAATGTAAAACCATCCCTCCCTAAAGCTTCCCAACGACGCCAGCGGCGGATGCGTCCCAAGCTCAAAAATAACGGTTTCCAAATCCGTTTGATTACGCGAGCGGCTCAGCAGGAAAGCGGACCGGACAAAATCATATTCTACATTTTCGGCGCGCCATCTTTCGAGCAATTTTCCGGCGTCGGTCTTAAGTGTATTAACCCTGGCAAATATCCTGGGAGGGCGATTGTTCCATTCGAGCAATCGCCGGGTCTGCCCGGGGCCAAACTGTTTCCCCCATTTTTCCACGAGCCATGGCGGATGAGAGAAAGCAATCGCGGGATGGGTTTCTTTCAATTCGGCGAGTATTCTCTTTGTCGAATCAAACTCGCGGAGGTAGCCGCGCAAAATGGCGTTCACAAATCCTGCGTTGGGACCAAATCCTTCGCGTTTGGCCAGTTCAACGGTTTCATGAATGGCGGCGTGGGGGGGAATTCGGTCCAGCCAAAAGACCTGGTAAAGGCCCAGGCGCAAAATGTTCTGAATGCCGTTGTTCTGGCGGCGACCGCCCGTTTTTTGGTCGATGAGCCAATCCAGCGCCGCCTGGGCGCGAACGACGCCATAGACCAACTCCTGGCAGAGAGACCGATCGGCGGAAGACATTGTATCGGTCTGGCCTTTTCCGGGCGTTGTCAGCGCCCGGTCCAGCAACGATTCCGTAAAGGCGCCGTTTTGGCGGCGGGACACCAGAACTCCAAACGCGATTTGTCTTGGATTTTTGCCGCTCACCAACTTTAATGATGTCATTCATTTTTGGGGATGCGAGTTAAAAACTTTTATGAAACAGGAATTTGAGAAATTGGCCGCGGCGGGAAAGATCGAGCCACGTCATGTTCAGCTTCTGACGCAACTGACCGAAAGCGGTTGCTGCGTTCACCGCAGCTGGGGCTTTGGCAAGATCAAGGCCGTGGATACCGTATTTGCCCGTTTCACAATCGACTTTCCGGGCAAACCAGGACACACCATGGACCTGGCGTTCGCCGCCGAGAATCTAAAGCCAATTCCCAAAAACCATATCATGGCTCGTAAAGTCAACGATATCGAGGCCGTCCGCCAAATGGCCGCCCACCACCTCGAGTTAATCCAAATCGTTCTCAACAGTTACGGAGGCAAGGCCACAGTGGACATCATTCACCAGGTCCTCGTGCCGGACGTCATCAGCGATGATTGGCCGAAATGGTGGGAAGTGGCCCGGCGCGAAATGAAAAAGGACGGCCATTACGTCGTGCCTGTCAAAAAGACGGACCCCGTCATTTACCAGGTTCAGGAAACCAGGCCGGCCGATCGCGCCCGCGCCGACTTCCGGGCCGCCAAAGGACTGAAGGCGCGCGTCACTGTCGTGGCCGAAATTCTCAAAATCATTCCGGACTTGTCGGACAAAATGGCGGTGGCCGGGGACATTGTGACGGCGCTGAACGCGGACATCGCCTCGCATCAACGCACGCAGCCCGCCGTGGCTCTTGAAGCCATCTTCACGCGCGATGATTTGCGCGAGGCGTCCGGACTGCCCCCGGCCGAAGGCGAGATTTCCGCCACTCAAATCTGGCGCCAGGATGGAATCAAATTTGGCGTGCTGATGGAAGCGGTGCCCGCGGCCAAGCATCATCGCGCGCTGGATTCGTTTAAGCAGGCTTTTCCGGACCAATGGCACGAGATTTTGCGCGGGTCGCTGAATCTGGTTTCCGCAAAACTGGCAAAGGAGTTCGCGGCGCAATTGATGCGCGAGGGGAAGCTCGATTTGCTCAAAGAAACTCTTGCCCGCCTCATCAGCCACCACTCCGCCAGCAGCGAGCTGCTTCTATGGTTCGGACGCGAGCGCAATGAGGATTTTGTGGACATCCTTGGCCCTGAAGTCTTTCGCGCCATGCTCACAGCCATGGAACGCGATCAATTCGCCGAGAAACGCTCAAACCGGCTTCGCGATTTTATTTTGGAAGATCAGGAACTCATCGGGGAACTTACCGCCAGCGCGGATATCGAAGTCATCAAGGATTTGACGCGCGCGCTGCAACTATCGCCCGTTTTCGACGACATGGACAAACGTTCGCTCCTGGCGCGGCTGGTCAAGGCGCACCCGGCGGTGCAATCGCTCGTCAGCGGCGAGCAAACGCGGCAGGACGCCTCATTGTTGGTTTCATGGGAAAGCCTGGAACGGCGCCGCCTCGAATATGAGGACCTGGTCCAAAAGAAAATCCCCGCCAATTCGAAGGAAATTGCCGTCGCCCGGAGCTACGGTGATTTGCGCGAAAACCATGAGTACAAGGCCGCCAAGGAAATGCAAAAGGTCCTGATGCGCCGCAAAGATGAGCTGGAAAATCAATTGGCCCGCGCGCGCGGATCCGACTTCTCCAACGCGAAGACTGATGTCGCGGGCATGGGCACCGTTGTCGAGGCGACCAACCTGGAAACGGGCCAGCGCGAATCTTTTACCATCCTCGGCGCCTGGGATTCCGACCCGGACAGGGGCGTCATCAGTTATTTATCTCCTGTCGGCGCGGCATTGCTTAACCATAAGACCGGGGACGAGGTGGAATTTGAACTGCACGGCGCAAAGCATCGCCACCGCATCGAAAAAATCGAGGCATGGAAAGGGGAAACGCCAGCCCCGATCGGCGGGCCGGCTCCCGAAGCACGCCCGGTTACAGGAACCGTTCCGAGCGACAGTTCAGCGCCGAATCCATAAATATCCGTGATAGGCGCGGCGTTTATGGCTTTCCGCCAAAACTCACATAATCATCCAAATCCAGTACGTCAAAAAAGGTAAAAATATCCTCCCGCTTTGGCGCCGCCTTGGAGTGCAGGCTATTGAAATATTCCCGCGTTTCCGGATCACCCGGCACTCGTTCCTCCGCAAATTTTGAAAAAGCGCCAATTTCAAGAGGAGATCGCTTAAAGCGGGCGTTTTTTTCGATCCATTCGAGAATTTCACTGTCGCTTTTCCCCCCGGCCAATTCTTTCTTCAACGCTTCGGGATCAATCCCCACAAAATCCAGAAAACGCATGTCCAGCGGACAGGCAAAACGATACTCACCGTTTTTTCCGGCGATGGCGGCGCGGCCCTTGTCGAGGCAACGCGCCAAAATAACGAACCCGCCCAGGCGCACACGCGGGCTGCGAGGCGGATGTTGAGTGAGATCGGGGCTATTAAATGTCATAAATGCTCCTTTTTTAGTTTCGCACTTTCGCGAGGAGCCTTAACTTGCACCGAAAATGCCGAATTGCAAGCCCATCGAAAAATTTTTATCGTAATGCCGTGAAACATTCCGGAAAAGCCGCGCTCGCCGCGCTCAAACTGAGCGCTGTCGGGCTTCTGGCGGTCATTGTATTGCTTATTGTTGCGGTTGTGGCGCATTACATTGGCGGTAAAATCGTTGAATATTACGGCGCGCTTTTTGTCCTGTGGCTTTTGTTTGCCCTCTTTACCTTTTATTTTTTCCGCGACCCCACTCCGTTGACCCCTGGCGGCGCGAACCTGGTCATTTCCCCGGCCCATGGAAAAGTGGACGTGATTGACACCGTGACGGAAAACGAGTTTATGGGGGGGGAGTGCAAACGGGTTTCAATTTTTTTGTCTGTGATAGATGTGCATGTCCAAAAGGCGCCGTTGACCGGAAAAGTGGCTTATTTCAAGCACACGCCCGGCCAATTTCTAAGCGCCACGCGCAACGATTGCGCGCAATTCAATGAAAATTTGCTGATGGGCATCGATTGCTTCGAGCCAATGGGCCAGAAAATCGCGCTGCGGCTGATCGCGGGACTGATTGCCCGCCGCATCGTGCCCTGGATATGCCTCAACGACCCGATTCAGAGAGGCGATCGAATCAGCCTCATCCAGTTCGGTTCGCGCGTCGAAGTGTATCTGCCGCTAAAGGCAAAAATCAAAGTGCCGCTGGGCCAAAAAGTCATCGGCGGCGAAACGGTCCTGGCCTCTTTCGATTAGATTTGTATGAACGAACCCAATCAGAAGCCTGGCGAAAATCCTGAAGAAAAACTGAAAATCTATTTTCTTCCCAACCTTCTGACTGCCGGGAACCTGTTTTGCGGATTCGTCGCCTTGACCCGGATCGTGGACGCCGACTCGTACTCGGAACACTACTTTGACCAAATCAAAGTGGCGCTGGCGTTCATTTTGCTTGCGTGCATATTCGATTTGCTGGACGGGCGTGTCGCGCGGATGGGCGGCGTGGAAAGCCCCTTTGGACGCGAGTTTGATTCATTGGCCGACCTGATTTCCTTTGGCGTGGCGCCGGCATTTCTGGTGCAGCGCGTTGTGCTTGCCGACGTTTTCGGACGATACCAGAGCATCAGTTGGTTCATCGCTTCGATCTATTTGCTTTGCGGAGCCTTCCGGCTGGCGCGCTTTAATTGCCTGGCCATGATGGGTGGCAGCGGCAGCAAGGATTTTTTGGGCTTCCCGATCCCCTCGGCGGCCGGCCTGGTCGCCTCGCTGACGCTCCTCATCCTGCATTTCAGCACCAATGGCAAGACGCTGGATCTTTGGATGGATTACATGATCGCCGCCGTCCTGCTTTTTCTCTCGGCGATGATGGTCAGCACCATACGGTATCCAAGCTTCAAATCCCTTGGATTGCGTTCTACCAGCACCTTTACCAAAGCCATCGGCGTGGCCATCTTTATCGGAGCGCTTTTCATATTGCAGGATAAAATTCTGTATTACGTGTTGCCCGCCTTTTTCACGCTTTATCTGGTCTATGGGTTTGTACGGCCCAGCCTTTCTCGCGCCTGGCGCAGGGAAATTGAGGAAGAAGATGATGAGCACGAGACGGACTGATGCCAATCCCGGACCATTAAATGATAGCGGCGCTTTTTCCGATTTTGCTGGCCATGCTGACAGGCATCGTGGCGGGCCTGCTGCTCTCCATGCCGAACGTCGGCCCGGTGAATCTGACGATTCTGAACGTGGCTTCGCGCCGGGGTTTTATAGCGGGGGCGCTCGTGGGCCTGGGCGCCTCCTCAATGGAATTGATTTATTGCGCAATCGCATTTACGGGGTTTACGCAGTTCTTTGAGGTCCCAATGATCAAGACGTTGATGGAAGTGTTCAGTTTCGTCTTTTTTTTGTTTATCGGAATGAAATTTTTGCGCGCCCGGTCACCGAACGCGCCGATGGAATTGGGGACTGCGGCTCATCTATTGAGCGCGCGGGTGGATGAAAAATTCAAACCACAATCGGCGTATATGACCGGCTTTGTCCGGGTCCTGGGCAACCTTGGAGTGCTGCTGTTTTGGATCTTCCTTGCCGGAAGCTTTTTGTCCCATGACTTGGTCGTCAATACGCTCGCTGCAAAAGGCGCGTGCATTGCCGGAGTGGCGTTGGGGACAAATTTATGGTTCTGCAGCCTGAGTTTTGCCGCTTCGAAGCACTACGGCCAGTTTAACCAGCCGGCCTTGTTGAAGATGGAGCGCCTTTCGGGGGTTTGCCTGCTGGCCTTGGGTTTCGGAGAGGGAATCCGCATCGCGTGGGAACTGGCCAGGCACAAAATTTAAACCCGGCGTGATTACGATCTGGCGTTGGCTTGCCTTTGGGATCGAATGACGACATACTCTTAAGGCGCGTCACGGCCGAAATGAAAGGATT
>JBOHXA010000358.1:0-1268 GCA_050737335.1 Limisphaerales bacterium
CGCATGAAGTGGTAATACTTGAATTTGTCGCCGGCCGCCGGAATTTGCGCCTCGGGATCATCCGGCTCACCCAGGATGCGCCAGCTTTCCACCCGGATATCATTGAGGATTTGCAGCATGAATTCCCGGGCGCGCGGGCTGATGCGATAAACCTGTTTGTCGTCCTCGATCTTGAATTTTTCCGGCCGCACCAGCGCCCGCGCCTGGCGTTTCAGTTCGTCCCGGTGCGCGCGCAGCGACTCATGGATCAATTTTTCGCGTTCCATGGACTTTGGCCCGGCATCGGTCCTGGAAATTACCGCCGGTGAAAAATCCGCGATGGGAAACTGCTTTACCAGAAAGCGGAGACTTTCGGCATCCTGCTCCTGCAGCTCATATTGAAATTCCTTTGGGCTCTGTTTTACCAATTTCATTCCGCCGGTTCCATGGTGGCCTGCAATTTGTAGCCTTGCAATTGCTGAACGAAAAATTCCGCTTTTTCGGCGCCTTCTCTCACCAGGACACTTTTTCCTTTTTCGTGGACTTCCATCATGTGCTTTTCGGCCTTTTGACGTTTCCATCCAAAAAGCTTCATGAAGACGTGCGTCACATAGACCATGAAATTCACCGGGTCATTCCAACAGACCACATAATAAGTGGGCGCGAATTGCCCCCGGAAGCGGGTATTGCTTTTGGCGGTCCGTCCGGGAACCACAGATGGTTCGGTCGAGGATGGCATGGCAATAATTTAAAATGCCAAATAAAATCACGCAACAGCCGTTTTCATTTTCAGTTGCCATCGTCCGATCCGTCGGATCCGTGCGATTTTCCTGGGCGGCCCTGGCGCAAATCAGGTTGGACCGCCATTGTCCAACCCTCCATGAGAAACTTTTCCAAGATCCGATGCCGCTCTTGCGCGCCCGGAGCACAAGTATAAACTATAAAACGCCATGATGCCGGCCAATGTCATTCAATTGCGCCAGTTGCTTTCGGAAAAATTTCCGGAAGCCCACCAGCCTTTGGATCGGCCGCGCCAGGGCGAAACCTGCTGCTGGCCCACAGGCCTGCCTCAAATCGACAAACCATTGCGCGGCGGACTGCCCAAGGGCGCGCTTGCCGAATTTACGGGCGCAAAAAAATGTTCAGGAAGCGCAACGCTGGCCCGGGAAATCCTTTCCAATGCCGCGGGCCGCAATGAAATCGTCGCGCTCATTGACGGCAACGATTCCCTGGACGTAACAAGAATTGCCAAACCGGTTTTATCGCGGCTGTTATGGGTCCGATGCCGC
>JBOHXA010000359.1:0-3272 GCA_050737335.1 Limisphaerales bacterium
ACCTTATACCACGTGACCCTCGGATCGGTGTTCAATTTCACCGACACGTTCCGGACCAGGTCCTCGACAAACACCGGGTTTTCATACGCCCGTTCCGTCACGGCCTTTTCGTCCTCCCGTTTGAGCAGGGCGTACAGTTCCGAACTCGCGGAGCTTTCGATGACGCCGATGAGGTCTTCAATCCAGACGATTTCGCGCGAGCGGATTTGCACGGTCACCTCGCCGCGCTGGTTGTGAGCGCCGTATCTGGCAATGGCCTTGGAGCAGGGACACAGTGTCGTGACATTGGCCTTGACCGTGAGGACAAAATCCTCCTCTCCGTTCCTGGCGCTGGCATCAAACCGCGCCACGTAATCCATCAGGCTTTCCTGTCCAGAGGCCGGAGATTTTTTCGACATGAAATAGGGGAACTGGATTTCCAGGTGGGCCGTCGAGGCGTTCAATTTCCCTTGCATGGCGTGAAGAATGTCGTTGATGTTTTCCACGTGAATGCCGCCGCCGTGCGCGTTGAGAACCTCGATGAACCGGCTCATGTGCGTGCCTTTGAAGTGGTGCGGCAAGTCCACGAACATGCCGATCGTGGCCACGGTATTTTGAAATATGCGCGTTTTGTCCCGCACCTGTATCGGAAAACGCAGCCCGCGGACGCCCACTTTATCAATGCGCAACTTTCGAAAGTCGCGTTCGTTTTGTTTGTCGCGCAACCGGTGGGCCATCAGTCTCTTTTCCGCCGTCACCACGCCTGTAGCGCCGTTGTTCTTTGGCATAAAACAACATTAGCAGGCCCGATGAAATTCGCAAATGGTCGCTTGAGGATTTTGGGATTTCTGCGCCGCGGCGCAAACGCCAAGAATCCTTGCAAACGCCATTCGTCTTGGGTTTAATCTGGCGTGCTCAATCAACAAACTTTGAACGGCCCGGTTGAGTTTTCGGGTATCGGACTCCACAGTGGAAATCGCGTCAACATGGCGATTTTGCCGGCGCCGGCCAACAATGGCATTCGGTTCCGGCGGGTTGACCTCGATGGCCGGCCGGAAATCGAGGCGCGAGTCGAGAACGTTGCCGAGACGAGCCGTTCAACGACGCTGGCCAGGGGAAACGTCAAAATTCACACGGTCGAGCATATTCTCGCGGCGCTGGCCGGCCTGGGCATTGACAATGCCGTCATCGAGCTGGACTCGAACGAACCGCCGATCGCCGACGGTAGTTCGCGCCAGTTTGCAAAACTGATCCAGGGAGCCGGCATCGCTCCCCAGGCCGAAAAACGCGACCTGTTCAGCCCATCCGAGCCGATTGAATTGGAGTCGGGCGAGACGGTCATGACCCTCTTGCCCGACGATGGCTTTAAAATCAGTTGCACCAGCGCGGACCGGACCGGGCGGTTCACGCAATTTTTCAGCGTCGAACTGACCCCGAAAACGTGGGAGCGGGAATTGGCGCATGCGCGCACCTTTTGCTTTTTCGAAGAGATTGAGCAGCTCATCAAGAACAACCTGATTAAAGGCGGCTGCCTGGAAAACGCGATTGTGATCCGCGAAGATGCCGTGCTCACCACCGAGCCGCTGCGATATCCGGAAGAGTTCGTCCGGCACAAAATGCTCGACATCGTCGGTGACCTTTCGTTGGTGGGCAAACCCATCCGCGGACATCTCATCGCCATCAAGCCCGGCCACGCGACCAATTGCGAGTTTGCCCGCTTGATCGTGGCCCATATGAACAAGCCCCTGCGCGCCGCCCGGGCGTTCGGGCCTCCACCGGCCACCGAAAATGGCGGCGACAGAAAAAATGTCTCGCCCGCCGATCGGCCCGCCGTTGCCATGAGCACGGTCGAAATCCAGCAAGTGTTGCCGCACCGCTATCCAATGCTCATGGTGGATTGCATCACGAAGATTGAGGACAACCATATCGAGGCCATTAAAAACATCTCGGCCAATGAGCCGTTCTTCCAAGGGCATTTCCCGGGTCATCCAATTATGCCCGGAGTGCTCCAACTGGAAGCCATGGCCCAGGTGGGCGGGCTTCTCATGATGAAATTGGGCGGCGTCGCCGGGCAATTGGCTTATTTTATGGCCGCCGACAACGTCAAATGGCGCAAGCCGGTTCTGCCGGGAGACGTTTTGTGCATCGAAGTGGATTTGATGAAGACCCGCGGAAAAATCTGCAAAGCCAAAGGCGTCTGCAAAGTATCCGGAGAAGTGGTCAGCGAAGCGGAAGTAACGTTCATGCTCCGTGGAGATTGACCCGTTCAGTATGAAGCGGACGATTTGTTCGTTCTAACCCTAAACATTATTTTTTCATGATCCATCGTTCCGCGATTGTTCATTCCAAAGCCAAAATCGGCGCCGGCTGTGAAATCGGCCCCTATTGCATCATCGGTCCGCGTGTCATTCTTGGGAAAAAGTGCAAGCTCCATTCCCACGTGGTCATTGACGGACACACCAAAATCGGAAACGAAAACGAATTCTTCCCATTTGTCAGCATCGGCCTCAAAACCCAGGACCTTAAATGGAAGGGCGGCGTCACCTGGACCGAATTGGGAAACAATAACACCATTCGTGAAAACGTGAGCATCAATAGCGCCACGGGTGATGGAGAAGCGACGCGGCTTGGCTCCCATAACTACATCCTGTGCCACTGCCATATCGGGCACAATTGCGTTGTTGGAGATCAGGTCATCATGGCCGGGGCCATTCTGGGCGGACACGTTCTGGTTGAAGACCAGGCCCGCATCAGCACCTGCGCCATCCACCAATTTTGCCGCGTCGGAAAAATGGCCATGATCGGGGGTGGCTCGAAAGTCGTCCAGGACGTGCCGCCGTATATGCTGGCCGATGGAAACCCGGCCGAAACCCGGACCGTCAACAAAGTGGCCCTGGAGCGCAATGGCGTGTCCGATGAAGCCCAAAAGGCATTGCGTTCCGCTTACAAGATTCTTTTCCGCGAGGGTCTCACCGTGTCGAATGCCCTGGCAAAAATTGAAAAGAAATTGCCGCCATTGACGGAGGTTCTTCATCTGATACGGTTCATTCGCGCCAGTGAGCGGGGAATCGGCAAATGAAGAAACACTTCGCGGCGCCCCGGCTCCATTTCAGTTAAAAAGGCCTTAAATTCCATTTGTTCAGCAGTTCGTCGGGAATTTCACCCAGGAACCGCGAAGGCTGTTGCGGCAGGTCAGCGAACGCGCTTCCAAATCCCGCGCGCATGTTCGGGTAGGCCAGGTAGAGTTCGTTCTTCGCGCGCGTAATGGCCACATAAAACAATCTCCGTTCTTC
>JBOHXA010000360.1:0-1785 GCA_050737335.1 Limisphaerales bacterium
GTACAGCAGTCCCACCGGTTCCAGGGGTCGGCCGGTTATTATCAGCTTTCTTTTCAGGCAATGAATACGCATTGCCGGCTCAATTTCCTTTCCGAAGATTCCCGTATGGCGGAGAGCTTCCAGAGGGATGTCCTGGAGTGGGTGGCGTGGTTTGAGGCGCAGTATTCCCGCTTTATCGCTGACAGCCTCATTGGCCGCATTAACGCGGCGGCAGGGCGGGACTGGGTCGAGGTGGACCCGGAAAGCGACGCGCTGTTTAACCTTTGCGGGGAAATGTTTTTCCTGACGCGCCGGGTGTTTGATCCGACGTCCCTGCCGTTGGTCCGGCTTTGGAACTGGAAATCCCGCCCGGCATCGCTTCCTCCGGAAGAGGTGGTGGCGGCGAGCCTGGAATTGGTTGGCTGGAACAAGGTCCAGCGCCGCAAGGGCGCTATTTTCCTGCCGCGCGAGGGCATGTGCCTGGACCTTGGCGGGGTGGGCAAGGAATTCGCGGTGGATCGTGTGCTCAGCATGGGAATGGGCCGCGGGATTGTCAACTTGCTCGTTGACTTTGGTCAGGACATCCGCGTTCACGGCCAGCCGCCCGGGCGCGCCAAATGGAATGTCGGTTTGGAAGATCCCAATCGTCCCGGTGAATGTTGGACAGGCGTGATGGTCAATGACCAGGCTGTGGCGACGTCGGGAGATTATGTTCGCAACTATACCGTCGGGGACCGCCGATACGGCCACATTATTGATTCCAGGGACGGCTACCCTGTGAACAATGGCTGCCTGTCGGTGTCCATCATTGCTCCCTACTGCACGCTGGCAGGCATTTTATCAACGGCGGCATTCATTCTTGGCCCCGCGGAGGGTATGGATCTCATCCAGGCGTGTCCAGGGGCGGAGGGCGCCATCACTACCACGCGGAACCGCGTTCTTACACGTAATTTTTATGCCTATGCAGCGAATTAGAGCAACGTGCCTGCTGGCATTACTATTGACCTGCCGCGCGGCGCCGGCAGCCAGGGCGGAGATCAAAGCCGGAGAACAGTTTCCTGATCTCGGGGCTTTCAAGCTCGAAGGCAATCTGCCGGTTTTGTCAAAAACCAACGTTGTATTGGTTGACTTTTGGGCTTCCTGGTGCGGACCGTGCGCCCAATCGTTTCCCACCTTGCAGGAGCTGAAAGAGACCTACGGTCCGCGAGGACTGATCGTCATCGCGGTCAACGAAGACGACAAAAAGGCGGACATGGATCATTTTCTGCGGGACCATCCGGTGACTATTTTCGTCGTTCGCGACGCCATGCATACGCTCGTGGCAAGGGCGGACGTTTCCGACATGCCGAGTTCCTTTTTGATGGATTGGAACGGCAAAATCGCCTTTGTCCATAGCGGTTTCCATGGCCGCAAAACACGGGAGGAATATCAGTCTGAAATCGAATCACTCCTTAAAGAGGGCCAAAAATGAAGATGCGACTTATTCTATTTTTCGCCGGGGCGCTGGCCGTGGCCGTTACCGGCTGCGAAAACGTGAAGCCCTGGCAGCGCGGCACTCTGAGCGATTACACGATGCAGGGCGATCGTGATCCCCTCGACGACGCCCAAATGCAACATATCTTCTTTTCCCGCGAGGAAGCCTCCGGCGGCAGCGCCATCGGCGGCGGGGGATGCGGTTGCAATTGATTCTCGATTTAACAAACGCCGCTAGCTTCCACCTTTATTGCGACTATGAATACAAGAGCCAAAAACCATCTTTCAGTAACGCTGGCGGGCCTGTTGTCCGTGATGCCCATGGTCCGGTCC
>JBOHXA010000361.1:0-2201 GCA_050737335.1 Limisphaerales bacterium
CTATTGTGTGGGCTTGGCGCCATTGCCGTCGGCAAAGCCGCCATCAATAAAACCAGGCGCCCAATAAAACTCGTTATTGTATGGTGTGGTGGTTGTGATGCCCTGGGGAGAGTTCGGAAAACCGACCATCTGAGAAGTCATATAGAGGTATGTTTGAAACTCGGTCCCTCCATCACACCTCAAAAGCACGCAGCCGTGCGGATGCCGCTGGCTCGGCTCGCCGCCGTCGCCCAGCGACGCGCGGCTGGAGCCGTCGTTAAACGGGTTGGCGGCGCCGCCACCCTGGGGAGTATCATTCGGTTCCCACATCAGGCAGTAGTCGGCCCTAAAATGCACGTTACTGAATTTATATTGCCCCAAATCCGCCGGATTCTGCGTCTGCTGATTCGGAAAATCAATCGGGGCGCCATTCATGATATAGCTCGAATAGATATCATTTCCGCTGACGGTCGCGGCGCCGGGACTGGATAGGAAGATATCCTGATACCATTGGCTTGCCTTCGAATTGGCTTCCTCAGCCGGGCACCAATAAACGCCCGCGTTTGCCACATACGAAGATAATTGGTTTGCCTTATAAATATACTTCTGCACGTTCGGAGCCGCCATATTCATCGGCGGGCATGCTTGAGATGTTCCAAGCGGGCCTTTCTGGCCGGCCGGAAGTGTGAGGTACCGGTTCAGCGATGCGAGACTACCCGCGCCCTGCGACGGGAACAGCCAGCCGTCCCAATAATTAACCGTACCCCAGTTGGGATAAACCAATTCGTCATTATTGTCGGCGGCATACATATGGATTCCCAAACCCAGTTGACGAAGATTATCCAGGCATATGACCACCTGCGCCCTTCTCTTGGCCGCATTCAAGACAGGCAGGAGCATTGCCGCCAGGATCGCTATGATAGCGATCACAACGAGCAATTCAATGAGCGTGAAAGCTCCCGTTGCCCCTGGTTGAGCATTCCCGCGCCGCGATTTCAAACGTGCCGTCATTCGCATTTTCGCCTTACTTTACATTTCACCTTCCGCGCGTAATGTCAAGTTTATTGGGGCGGATAAACCAGGCGATAGAACACCGTGCCATTGGTCAGGTTGATCGGAATGGTGATCGAATCCCCGCTCGTCGAAGCCGCATCAGGCACCCAATTGGTATTGATCCCGACCGACAGGCTGTTGGTCTGCATTTCCAGTTCCCATCCGGTATGATCGGACGGCCAGCTCAAGGTCAACTGGTTGCCCGACAGTGAAAACGCGATGCTGGTTGGATTACGATTGACTGTGCTAAGGACATTCAGTGTGCCGTTTACGGGTATGGAACTAATGTCCCAGACCAGGCCCGGTCCGGGTATGGGCGGGACGATATTGAAGCCGCTGTTCGTGGTAATCGTTGTCGCGTTAAAGAGCGCCAGGCTATCGCCGCCAACGAAGGGTTGGCCTCCATAATTGGTGATAACCACCGTGCCGCCAAGTGTCAGCGAAGTCGGACCGGCCAGTTGATCCACCGGAACCGCGCCTGCCGCGGCGCTTGTCTTGTTGGCCACCACATAATTCGTGCTGCCGGCGTTAAAGACGACGCTGTTTTCAATGGTCAGCGTGTAGGTGTTGGTGTTGGGCGCCCCGTTTGTCGTGGTCAGGCCGATGGCCATCGCGCCGCCGGCGTTGAAATTAAAATTGCCGGTGGCTGGGCCAACGACCGTGCCTCTGCCCCCCAGGGTCTGGTTGGTTTGGACAGTGCCGAAATTATAAACCGGCGTCGCCGATAAATCCAGCGTGGCGGCGCCGTTGACCTGAACGTACGTGGAAAGGCCCAATGTCGAATTGGCGCCCACATGGAGAGTTTGATTACTAATAATGGTCGGACCGCTGTAGGTATTGGTGCCGTCCAGCCAGAGACCGGCGGCGCTGGGCCCGACCGGGTCGTTGCCCAACACAAATCCGCCAGGGCCGTTGCTGTCCATGATGCTGCTCCACACGTGCATGTCGTAGCGGGTGCCGATTAAGTTCGTGCCGGTCAGGAAAATGGGTCCGTCGAAATTATTGCTTTCAGTGCCGCCATTTCCGCCTGAATCAATGGTCGCATTTCCTTTGAGCCAGATTATCTTTTGGACGCCCAGGTGGACGGTATCCAGATTATTTGAGAAATTATAGAAGGTCACCTCGGCGTTGGGCTCGACGAACAGATAATTTGTGGTAACGCCCAGGGC
>JBOHXA010000362.1:0-2228 GCA_050737335.1 Limisphaerales bacterium
GATTGGAGGTGACGACAATCTGATTAAAACGAGCCACTGCAATCGTCCGATTCGCGGGGCCAGTCAGAGACTCCTCACGTCGTCTCCTACGCAAAAAGAATCCGTAGGATTGGAGGTGACGACAATCTGATTAAAATCGAGCCACTGCAACCGTCCGACTCACGGGGCCAGGTCAGAGACTCCTCACGTCGTCTCCTACGCAAAAAGAATCCGTAGGATTGGAGGTGACGACAATCTGATTAAGACCGAGCCACTGCAATCGTCCGATTCGCGGGGCCAGTCAGAGCCTCCTCACGTCGTCTCCTACGTAAAGGATAGCGACGGCGGATCGGTCCGTTCAAAAATCAAAATTAATTTTAATCTTTCTTTTCCCCTCGATATTCTTTAATTCCATTTCATGCGAATCGTCATTCCTTCCCAGTCCAAGTCTATTTCCACCGTCGCCACCCCGCTTCCTTCCGCCTTGGCGCCCGCCGTCAGCCCGCGCCGCGGCGCTCTGGCGCCTGGGAAAGCCACGGCGCACCGGCGCGCGTCCGGCTCGGAGGCGCTTGCTTACGCGCGCGGCTCTGTTGCGTTGGTTCTCGCGGCGGCCGTTCTTGCGTTGGGCGCCCCGCGCCTTTCGGCCCAGGTCTTTCGCGCGGACAAACTCGCAGCCATGGACCAGGCCATCGAAACGGCCATCGCCCACCACAAATGCCCCGGCGGCGTGCTCTGGCTCGAACATGACGGCGCGGTCTATGAAAAAGCCTACGGCGATCGTTCGCTCGTGCCGGACGTCGAGCGGATGACCACGAACACGATTTTCGATATGGCGTCGCTGACGAAAGTCATGGCGACGACCCCGGCGATCATGCTGCTGATCCAGCGCGGCCTGGTGCAATTGGACGCGCCGGTCTGCAAGTACATTCCCCAATTCACCGGCGGCGGCAAGGAAAAGGTGACCGTGCGGGAATTGCTCACGCACACCTCCGGCCTGCCGCCGGACATTGAAACCAAAACGGATTGGCATGGCTGGAAGACAGGCATCAAAATGGCCTGTGCCGTGCAGCTCCAGACGCCCCCCGGCACGCGGTACAAATACAGCGACATCAATTTCATTCTCCTGGGCGAAATCGTCCGGCGCGTGACGCACACGCCGTTGAACGTGTTTGTGCAAAAGGAAATTTATGGACCGCTCAAAATGACGGATACGGGCTTTCTGCCGCCAAAGTCGAAGCGGTGGCGGATTGCGCCCACCGAAGTGGTGAACGGCAAACCGTGGCGCGGCGTGGTGCACGATCCCACGTCGCGGCATATGGGCGGCGTGGCCGGTCATGCGGGCCTCTTTTCCACGGCGCATGACCTCGCGCGTTACGCGCGCATGATGCTGAACATGGGCGAACTCGACGGCGTCCGGCTCTTCGCCCCTGAGACGGTCAAACTGATGACGACCCAGCAGGTCCCGCCGGGAGTGGACGTGATCCATGGTCTGGGTTGGGACATTGACACGCCTTACTCGGGTCCGCGCGGCAAATTGTTTCCAATCGGTTCCTACGGCCATACCGGCTGGACCGGAACGTCAATATGGATAGACCCGTACTCGAAGACATTTGTGATATTTCTATCGAATCGGAATCATCCCACCGAAGCCGGCAACGTGATTGCGTTGCGGCGGAAATTGGGCACGCTCGCCGCCGAGGCGATTATTGGCGTGAACTGGACCAACGCGGTGATTAATTATAATTAATTAGCCTGCGGTGCGTAGCAGCGAACATGAGTTCGCTCTGAATTTCTGGTCTTGGGATCAAGCCCGTTTAAAATTAATTAGACCGCCCTCACGCGGCGTTGCTGCGAGCCGTTTGTAGCTGTGAGCGAACATGTAGGAGACGACGTGAGGAGTCTCTGACTCATTCCCTGAAGCGGACAATTGCAGTGGCTCGGTTTTAATCAGATTGTCGTGACCTCCAATCCTACGGATTCCTTTTGCGTGGGTGACGACGTGAGGAGTCTCTGACCAGCCCCGTGAGTCGGACGATTGCAGTGTGCTCGTTTTAATCAGATTGTCGTCACCTCCAATCCTACGGATTCCTTTTGCGTAGGAGGCGACGTGAGGAGTCTCTGGCTGATTCCGCGAATCGGACGATTGCGGTGGCTCGGTTTTAATCAGATTGTCGTCACCTCCAATCCTACGGATTTCTTTTATCAGAGACTCCTCACGTCGTCTCCTACGATCAATGGGCCAGAGACTC
>JBOHXA010000363.1:0-1829 GCA_050737335.1 Limisphaerales bacterium
TGGGCACAAAATTAAGGACAGTGCCAAGATGCGCCCCTCGGATTTGCTACGCCAAGTAATTGATTTTCAAATTAGGACACTACCGTTACAATTTCCCGCTTGCGTTGGAACTGTTTTGAATTTGGCAGAAAAGCCACGCGCGCGCGTAAGCCCACCACCGTTTGGCGGTTGGCACGGAAATGCTGAGAATTTCGGCGGACTCATCAATTGTCAGGCCGACGAAATAACGCAGCTTCACCAATTCGGCCTTCGGTTTGTCCAGCGCCGCAAATTTTTCCAGGGCCTCATTCATGGCCAGTAATTCATCCTCCTTTTCACGCGTGGCGATTTCCACGGCTTCAATGTCGAGCCGTTGCTGGCCGCCGCCGTGGCGCAACGCGCGTTTGCGGCGCGCATTGTCAATGAGAATTCGCCGCATCGCTTCTGCCGCCGCGCCGAAGAAATGCGCGCGGCCATTCCATTTTACATTTTCATTGCCGGTGAGGCGCAACCACGCTTCATGCACCAGCGCGGTCGGCTGCAAGGTTTGATTCGAGGATTCATTCGCCATTTTCGCGGCGGCGAGTTTGCGGAGTTCGCCATAAACGAGCGGCAGCAATTCCTCGGCGGCTTTCGCGTCGCCGGATTCGATGGATTGCAGAATGCGCGTGACGTCGCTCATGGCGATGGAACGGCCTTGCTTGCGTTATGATTCTTGTCATAATTGGCCCAGAATTGAGCGGCGGTTTTGTCCGGGCCGTGGACGGCAGGATCGTATTTAAAACCAATGCGCTTGAGCGTCGTCAAACCGCGAAGCACTTCGACATTAGTCGCGTTTGGGGGGAGAATCACCGTTTCCAGTATTGTCATTCCGGCAAGCGGCGAGAGATCGGTGATGTTCCTGCAATCGGTCATTCTCAAATGTTTCAACGGCATTCCGCGCAGCGACGAAATATCCGCGACTTGAATTCCGGCAATGGACAGCGATTCCAGCGGCATGCCGTGCAAGGGGGTCAAATCCGTGACTTTGGTTTTCTCAAGCTGCAATTTTGTCAGCGCCAGGCCGCGCAGCGGGGAAAGATCCGCAACCGGCTGGCCATTGAGGTTCAGTTCTTCTCCGTTAAACGTTTTGCTGGTGATTTTCACTCCCATCCGGCTCAAAGCTGTCGGCAGGTCTTTGCTTTCAATTTGATTCCTGTCGTAGTCAGCCCAGAATTCGGCGGTAGTTTTGTCCGGGCCATCAGCGACCTGGCTGTAGTTGAAGCTAATGCGCGTGAGATTTGTCAATCCGCGAAGCACTTCGATATTTGCCGCGTTCGGTGGCAGGATCACCATTCGCAATGTCGTCATGCCCGCCAGCGGCGAGAGATCGGTGATGTGCCTGCAACTGTTCATTTTCAAATAGGTCAACGGCATGCCGCGCACAGGTGATAGATCAGTGACCGGCGTGCTGGAAATGTCCAGTGTCTCCAGCGGCATGCCGCGCAAGGGAGCCAGATCGGCGACCTTCGTTACCGCAAGACGCAGTTCGACAAGCGGCATGCCGTGCAACGCAGTCAAATCGGACACGGCGGTGTGCATCAGGTCTAGTCTGCTGATGTGCGCGCCCCGCAACGGAGACAGATCGGCAATCGGCTGACCGAACAAATTCAAATCCCACGAGCCGTCGTTTAGCAGCGAACTGCTAAATTTTAATTCCGCATGGTTCAAAGCCGTCAGCCAGGCGGGTTCTTCCTTCACCACGGCGGCGAAATCGCTGTTTGATGCGACGACCTCCGGCAACATTTCCGCCGCTTCGCGCATGACGAAATGCGCTATGAGCCAATCGCACCAATCACTATCAAGATAAC
>JBOHXA010000364.1:0-6126 GCA_050737335.1 Limisphaerales bacterium
CCTGAGCTGCGGACAGGTCCGAAAAGGAACACGAAAGCCGCCATAACGGCCGACCTCCCGGTCGGCGAGAACGCGCCAGCTCGCCATGTGGCGCTGCCACCGCGCCCTGCCGGTTCCGGAAGCGTCACCGTTTTTTCCTTGCTCAAATCACCCGCGCCAAACCATCCTGTGCATCAACAGGATGATGCTGCGATGAAAAACAACTCCATTAAAACCGTAGCTGTCATCGGCTGCGGTCCCTCGGGCGCTACATTGGCGTCTTTCCTGGCCAAGGAGGGCATAGACGTGACGATTTTTGACGATGGCCGTCGCCCCGATCTCATCGTTGGCGAATCATTGATTCCCGCCATCATTCCCGTCCTGCGAAAACTGGACCTGGAACAGCGCGCCGCCGACATTTGCCAGCACAAACCGGGGGTGAGCTTTACTTTGAGCGCAGATGAGCGGATTGATTTTACGTTTCACTCTCTCACGGGAACGTGCCTTCCTACTTACGCGTACAATTCGCCCCGCCCGGCCTTCGATCAACTGCTGGACAAACGGGCCGAGGAATTGGGCGCCAAACGCGCCAAAGTCCGGGCGAAGGTTGAACGTGTCAACGGCAATCAATTGCGTTTGGCTGATGAAACGTTGTCGCAGGCGCCCTGGCTCAATGGAAACCAACCGGACCTTCTGGTGGACGCCACTGGCCGAAACAGGCTTTTTGCGCGAACGCTGGAAATCCCATCGGAATTGGGCCCCCGCAAAGACGTCGCCTACTTCGCCCATTACGACGGCTTCGATATCCCAACGCCACCCGGTCAAGTCATCATCGGCCGGTTGGAAAACGGATGGTGCTGGCGCATTCCATTGCGTGACCGCCTGTCCGTGGGAGTTGTCCTCAACAAAGACGACGCGGCAAGATTCGGCGATACACCCGAGGAACGGCTCGATGGCATCATCGGTCATGACCCGTTGCTCTCCGCCGCGGGCGCCCATCGCCGCCGCGTCAGCGAAGTGGCCACTTACGCCAACTATCAACTCATTTCCACCGCGGGTCACGGTCCGGGCTGGGTCATGGTGGGGGACGCCTTTGGTTTTGTGGATCCGATGCTCTCGCCCGGCATGTGGCTGGCATTGCGGTCGGCCGAATTGCTGGCCGAAAAGCTTGATGACACGCCCGGTTACGCTCTCGAAATGCAAAAGATGATCAAGTCATGGATGGCGCTCGTTGAATTTTTCTACGACGGGCGTATTTTCGCCATGTACAAAACCGGCATGTTTTTTGAAAAAGCATTTCCCGGCAAAATTTCCGACGCCATGCACCAATTCTTTAACACGAAAATCGCCTGCATGGCCTCAGGATTGACCACGACGTCGCTTTTTGGTCATGCCCTGTTACGATGCTGCGCCGGCCCGGCTTCCTGGAAGACAAATCCCGCAACACTCGCTATCCGTTAATTGCGTCTCAGACAATCAAGAGTTCATGTTTATCATCGGCATCGGCACGGCGACGCCTCCCCGGCGTTACAGCCAGGAGGATTGTTGGGAAACGGTCCAACAATGCCCGCGATTCCAGGAGCTAAACGCGCGGTCCAAGGCAATATTAAAAAAGGTCCTCACGAGCGAGAACGGCATTGCCACCCGGCACTTCGCATTGAAGAGATTGGAGGACGCCTTCGAACTCAACCCCGACGCGCTTCACCAGCGTTTTGCCAAAAACGCTCCCGATCTGGCGGCGCTGGCCGCCGAACGCGCTTTGGCCCAATCGAAAACGGACTGCCGGGAAATTGACGCCGTTCTCGTCAGCACCTGCACCGGGTACTTGTGCCCTGGATTGAGCAGTTACGTCATCGAACGGCTGGCCCTGCGTCCAGACGTGGTGGCTCTGGACCTGGTCGGCCAGGGCTGCGGCGCGGCCATCCCCAATCTGGAAACTGCGCGCAACCTCCTGGCCTCGGGCCTGTGCAACCGGGCTCTTTCGATTTGCGTCGAAATCTGCAGCGCCGCCTTTTACCTGGATGACGACGCGGGTGTACTCATTAGCGCCTGCCTCTTTGGCGATGGGGCGGGCGCCGCCGTCGTTTCGCCCGAAGCCAACGGTGGGCGCCGCGTAAAATGGAATCGTAGCGGATCCCTGATGAAACCCGCCGACCGCGAGGCGCTCCGTTTCGAACAAAAATCCGGAATGCTTCGCAACATTCTCACGCCCCAGGTGCCTTTGCTGGCCGCGCAAAGCGTCGGCGCCCTATTCGATGACATCGCGGCGCGGGCCGGGATCCGCCAAAGCCAGGTCAACGGCTGGATTTTCCACCCTGGCGGGCGGGACGTGCTCATGGCGTTGCGCGAGCGTTTCAAATTGTCCGGCCACGACGTCCGTTGGAGCCAGGCCGTATTGCGCCAATACGGAAACATGAGCAGTCCGTCAGTCCTGTTCGCGCTCAAGTCGGCGTTGGAAGACGGCGCGCCGGACGGTTTATGGTGGATGTCTTCTTTTGGCGCGGGATTCAGCTGTTATGGCGCATTCCTGCAAGTGGAGAGGCCATGAAACGACTTCCCGGCCGCGTTGTAGAACCGGAATGGCTGGACGATCTGCCGTCGCAAGACCCGCGCGCGTTACGCTCGCGACGCGATTTGCGGCTGCTGAACTTCACCATGGGCCATCCAGCCATAATGGCAGCGGCAATTTTGGAACATTTGCGGGATTCGACTACGCCCCGCCTTGTCGAAATTGGCGCCGGTGACGGGCATTTTATGTTGACGGTTGCGCAACGGTTGAGATCGAAATGGCCCTCGGTCGAGGCCACGCTGGTGGACCGTCTTGATTCGTTTGATCCGGCAACTGCCAAATGTTTCGAGTGCCTGGGCTGGCGCATCCATACTGAAAAGAAAGCAGCCGCCAAATGGCTCGAGCCATCGCAACCGGGAGTCGCCGATGCCATCATCTGCAATTTATTTCTTCATCAATTTCAAACGGCAGAACTAACGGAAATGCTCCGATTAGCCGCCAGCAGGGTCCGCCTCTTCATAGCGCTTGAACCGCGCCGCTCCTGGCTCTCACGGCTCAGCGGCAGGTTATTGTGGGTCATCGGCTGCGGACCTGTCACCCGCCATGACGCCGGCATCAGCATTCGCGCCGGATTCTGTGGTCGCGAGCTTTCAATAATTTGGCCGGATAGGCAAAATTGGTCCCTGACTGAACGGTCCGCCGGGCTGTTCAGTCATTTGTTCATCGCGCGGCGCGCGACCCGATAACATGTCCGTGCCCGTTACCATCATCGGCGGCGGCCTTGCCGGTTTGACCCTGGGCATTGGACTGCGTCAGGACAACATTCCGGTCACAATTTTTGAATCGGGCGATTATCCGCGCCATCGCGTTTGCGGCGAATTCATCAGCGGACGGGGACAGGCTGTATTGGCGCGGCTGGATTTGCTGTCCGATTTTGAAAAAGCCGGCGCCATTTATGCCCGCACCGCCATGTTCATTTCCGACGCAGCGAAATCTCCGGTCCGAACGCTGGCAGCGCCCGCCCTTTGTTTGTCCAGATACAGTATGGATGCCTTGCTCGCCTCAAGATTTCAAGAATTGGGCGGTCAATTGCGCGTCCGCTCGCGTTGGAACCTGGAACACAGCGCGGGGCGCATGCACATTGACAGTGTCCCTGCGCGCCCGAATCTTGAGCAGTCCAGCGAACCCATAGTGCTCGCAACGGGACGCCGCCTGCAACCTGCGGAAAAGGAGACTCATTGGTTCGGCGTCAAAGCCCACATCGCCAGCGGCAGTCCGGTCGAACTCGAAGCCGACCTAGAAATGCATCTTTCGCAGGACGGTTACGTAGGCGTCAATCGCGTCAACAATGGCGAGATCAATGTTTGCGGCCTGTTTAAAGGGCGCCCGCACAAACACCCTCCGGAATCAAAAGCAGAATGGCTTCTTGGACAAAGTGATTCGACGCTGCGGCGACGCTTGACAAAGGCGCAATTTGAGCCGCAATCGTTTTGTTCGGTGGCGGGAATTCGATTGAAACCGCGCCGCGCCGCCGCTCAGCACGAGTGTTGCATCGGTGACGCTTTGACGATGACCCCTCCGGTCACCGGCAATGGCATGTCCATGGCATTTGAGTCAGCGGAAATCGCGCGCCCGCCCGTCGCGGCGTATAGCCGCGGCGACATCAGTTGGCTGGAGGCCCGACGCCAAATAGCAGCGCGATGCGACAGGGCATTTTCGCGAAGGCTGGCGTGGGCGCGGCTTCTGCAATGGATGATGGTTGCCCGAACAGTTCAAAACAGTTTTGGCAAATTCCTGTTGCGTTCAGACTGGCTCTGGCAATTGATGTTTGAACGGACGCGGTAATCATATCCTCACGGATATTCCAGTCTCAAAAAGACGCATCCGTTGGTGATATTGATTGGGATGGAATAATTGTTTGTGATTGCAGATACAGGGAAGGTTATCCAATGGGTTCCTAAACCGACCCTGACGCTGTTCGTCTGCTCCTGGAGAAACCATCCAGTGTGGTCCTTGGGCCAGGAGACAGTGAGCGATGCGCCGGAATTCGAGCAAACCAGGCTGACGGGCGCGAGGGATGGACCGGTGGCGTTCTGCACCAATTGTATTTGGCCGGTGACGTTGGTGAGGATCTCGTTAAAATCCGCTGGTATCAAGCCCAACGCGCATGTTCCGCTTTCACTTCCGGTATAGGTGAACAATGTATAAGGTCCCGGCTTATATCCCGGCCCATTCGTGATGTTGAACGTGGAATTGCCGAAAGTAAGATTTCCGAGAACGCGAACAGTGGCCGCATTTGTGCCGAGGGTAAAGTCAAAGGCGGTTGAACGGGGCGCAATGTAATTGTTGCTCACCGTGAGTGTTCCCCCGCTGATGATTATGGGGTCAGCTCCAAAAACGTCCGTGGCGGTCGTGGATGCGGAGCTATTATACAATGCCAAAGAATTCGCGCCGCTCAAGCCGCTCAGGGTCACGTTTGTGGCATTAGTCAACGCCATGCCGGCATTGTATATGTTGAACGCGGTGTTTTCGCCGGCAAGCGTGATTACGGAGTTCGCGAATTGCAAGCCATACGTGTTGTACACCTCGAACGATTCCGGCGCGCTGATTTTGACATCAATCAACGATACATTCGTCACGGGCATTTCCGTGCGGCCCCATATAATTCCAGCAATGCCGCTGGACTTGACCGATGCGGTTACGTTGCTGATAACGATGTTTCGCCATACGCAGGTTGTCGGCGGGATTGGAGACGGAATCGGCTCCGCCGCGGCAACAGCCGGCGTAACATCCGTCGGCGTTCCCTTTTCCTTGTAATAGCTGTAAATCACAATGGCGCCGTCCGTTATGTTCGTCATCGTGAGATTCGAATAAAAGAGATTTTGCGCCACGCCCCCCGCGCCGCCGGAACTGCTCGAGTCATCCGATTTCATCCGGATGCCATAATCGGTTCCATTAAACGCGCAGTTGACGACGGTCAAATTTGAGACGCCGTCAGCGGTGTTGCTGCCGATGGACAGGCCGTGCCCGAACCCAAAATTGCAGTTTGTGATGAGTGTGCCGGAGGACGTGCCGGACGTGCTGCCCAGCGCGATGCAATCGTCGCCGTCACTAATGTAACTGTTTTCCACGACGCAATTCGTTCCCACCAGGTCAATGCCGTCAGTGTTTGGCGAGGAACCGGAAGTGTTAATGGTAATGTTGCTGATCGTGATATTACCGCCGCTGCCCTTGAAAACCAGATGCATGGAGGGCGAATTTTCCAGGGTCACATTTTCGATCAGCACCCTGGCGCACTTATTGAAATAGAACAGGGTGGGCCGTTCGGAAGTGCTCAAACCATGGGTCCACCAGCCCGAACCTTCCGCCTGGCCGTCAATGGTTCCGGTCCCGCTCACTTCCAGGTCGTGGCCGCCTGACGAGGCCGATGTAATAAAGTCGGCCGGCGAGGTGCCGCCGGGATAAGATCCATACGGCAGCATTCGCAAAACTGCTCCCGAATCCAAATGCAGATTGATGTTGTTTGAAAAATTAAGCGGGCCGCTTAGATAGATGTTCGATGGAAATTCCACCGTCCCGCCGCCGGCGGCAAACGCGGCGTTGATGGCATTTTGAATCTCAATCGTGTTGGTGACGCC
>JBOHXA010000365.1:0-3842 GCA_050737335.1 Limisphaerales bacterium
CTTCACATCCATTGCCATAGCGTTGGTCGTAGCAGGCGACGCTCTGTTTCACTCCTCCGGCAAGCAAGCCGACATTGATATGTTCAAGAATCGCACCTTTGATATTGCCGGAGAGTTTATCATCCTGATGTTGTTAGCTTATGCCATATCCAAGAATCTCGTCTCATTGTTATCGTGGCAGACATGGATGGCGATTCTCTTGACTATCGCGTTGCTGGGAGCGTGCGCCGTGATTTACAGGCTGACAGGACTTGACCTGAGTTGGATTATGGTGATTGGCACAGCACTTTGGGCGGCGATTGATTCGACGAAGATTCACCTCAAGCGTTACGAGTCTGGCATTTCGTATGGGCCGGTTGTCCTGTTTATCGGTTTGGTGTTACTTTGGTTCATTGCGTTCCCGTGGTATTTGATTGTTCGCCACAAGATAAAGACGGGCGCAGCGGTTTTGAAAGATGGGGCGAAAAATGCCGCCTCTTATGAGGGCAAATAGGTCAAGCACCGAGTAATAGTTTTTCCGAGGTCTTGAGGGCGCGAGCCGCAGCGGAGCGAAGGCGAGGCGCTCTCGAAGCGGCGGGAGCGCCGGTGACCGGGCCGCCAGGATCTCAAGTGATTCGTCGTGTAAAAATTGGGCGCTCTCATAAAGCGGTTGGAGCAGGGCCACGAATCAGGCCGGCAGTTCACCCTTCGAATCTCAGCAAAGCCCGACTTCACGCCGGCGGGCCCGCTTTACAAGCCAGGACTGCAATACGATGGGAACAATCCAAATCATCCAGAGATAATAATGAGCGATGACTTGCGAAACGCGGAAGTACGGCGCTTGTTGGATGAACTGTCTGGCGATTTCGGTATTGGCGTGGGCGGCATGCACAAGGCCGCCCACCGCGAAATTGTGAGCGATAACCACGCCGCCCGCCGCGGCGTTCCAGGCGATGCCGCAACCGCAACAGACCTGCCAGCCAATGGCCAGCGCGCCGAAGGCCCAAACACCAAGACAAAGAGGGCCGGCGGAGAAAATTCCCAACGCAACCACCGCGTAGGACACGATGCCGATGCCGACGCCCCCAAAACAGATCGGGGCCACGGCGATTCCGCCTGAGGCAAAGATGACGCCGATGGCGTAGCTGCTGCCGATGGCAATCCACGCTTTGACCGGCGGACGCATCAGATCAAATCTATCGCCGATTCGAATGTGAATGAGTGGAAGGCCAAACAAGCTCCAGGCGCTGCGATATTCGAAGGCTGAGGGCGGGAACTCGCCGCCGTATTTTTCCGCAAGGACTCTGGCCAAATAGGTCCGGCGTCGCGGAAACGTGGCCATGGAAAGAGTCAAAAGCCCGACAAAATAGATGCCGATGATGAAGGAGAACAAGACACTTCCAAACAAAGAGAGATCATGGCCGCGTGTGGCGTACCATAACGGCACAGCGCCGATGGCGGACAAACCGGCGGCGATCAGAAGGGGCTTTAAGAATAACCATTTGATGATTCCACGTTCCTTGTCGGAATGCGCTTCGTTCAGGGATTTACGATAGCTGGCGTAAGTTCCGACGATGACGATCAAGGGCGTGAAGATGGCGCCGAGCAGGCCCATCAGCCCGGCGGTCTTGGCGGCTGCGCTGCCCTTGGCAGCCGTGACACCCAGCGTGGCGGCCCTGGCGGAGAGGGTCATGGCGGGCAGCGCCGCTAAAACGGCGAGCGTGAACAGTTTACCGGGATTCGTGCGTTCCAATGTGCCTTCGACCATGGAAAGCACCTGTTCGTGCAGCAATTTACGCCCGCGGGAAAGCCGTTGCTTTACCGCGTCCTCGCTCAAGTCCAAATTGGCCGCGACAACTTCAACCGATTGATGCTCGCGATAGAACAAAACCAGCGGTTCGCGGTAAACCTCGGGAATTCTTTCCAGCGACCGCCATAAAATGGCTTCCTCTTCCCTGGAAATGGCCTGCTCGGATGGAGCTTGTTCGGTCGAGGCCAACTCGCGCGCCGCTTCCAGGGATTCCGTCGCGTATGCCGGTTCGTGGTCCTGGCGACGCCAGGTCTTATAGATACAGTTTTTCAGGATGCCGCAGAGCCAGGAGCGCAGTTTGCCCGGTTCGCGCAGTTCGGAAAGTTTTTTCCAGGCAATGACAAAGGTTTCCTGGGATAAATCCTGGCTGTGGCTGAAGCTGCCGGTCGCGCTATACGCCAGCGAGCAAAGAAGCGTCTGATACCGCGCCACGATGTGGCCGAAGGCTTCGCGGCTGCCTTTAAGGCTTTCGATGACCAGGTTGGCATCGGTTTCTTCCATCGGGCTTATTGTATTTAAGTTCATCATATTGCCAATAAGTCCCGGAAACAGGAAAAAGGTGACAGAATTAAACTGAAAAGAATCGAGATTTCGCGCAAAGGCGCGCCGAAGTGTGAATTGGCGTCATTGGAGTATTCTGTAGGAGGTAATAGGTCGGTTGTGGAACAGGCGTCCCTCTATTCAGCGCGCGTGGCAAGACGCGCGCCAGTTGCATGACATCGCCAATGCGGCCCCGGAACAGGAAAGCGAGGCGGCGATCCTATTGGAGCGCCTCGCGCGATACGCGTGTCAATTCCATTCCCCATACGAGAAACAAAATCAGCCCAAAATACATCGCGCCCATCGTCATGCGCCGGGCGCCGGTGACTTCGAAATAACGCCGCTGGGCCTCTGATTTCCTGCGGAAAAGCGAGAAAAGCCGCGGCAGCGACACGAGCAAAATCAGGAGCAAAATAAAATTGAAATGGTTGAGAATCATCACAATGAGCAGGGCATAACCAAAAAGCCACAGCCATGGCGAGAGCGCCGTGACAATTCGTCCTCCGTCCAGGGGAGTGAGCGGCGCAAGATTAAATAAATTCAAAAAGAAACCCGTATAGGCCAGCGCCAGGAATAACGGGTTGTGCGAGATGTAAAAAATTGCCGCGCAAATGGCCGCTCCAACCGTCCCTAACAGCGGGCCGCCGATGCCCACGACGGCTTCGACCCACGCATTGGGCGGCGCTTCCCGGAGGGTGATCAGCGCGCCCATGAATGGAATGAAAGCCGGCGCGCTCACCCTAAGCCCAACCTTCTTTGCCGCAACCAAATGCCCGCATTCGTGGATAAAAATCAGCAGCACAAATCCCACGGCAAATCGCCAGCCCCAGAAGAGCGCGTAGGCCCAGATGGACACAATCATCGTCAGCCCCGTTTTCGCGAAGGGAAGGAGAAATTTGACTTTGCCCAGAAATTTTAAACCGACCAAAATGGCAACGCCGATCGGCGCAAACGCTTTTTTGATTTTTTGCCAAAGAGTCGGCTCGACGGGCCGTCCATCCGGGGCGTATTGCCGTTGCGCAAGCTCGTTTTGATCCATTCCACCAGCCTGATTGGCCGCCGCCGAATCGTCAAATCATTTTGGCGAGCGACTATGCGGAGGCGAGAGCGAAGTCCTTCCTCTTTCCGTTCCCGTTTGCCGGGGGGCGTGTCGCGGGCATATCCGAACCATCCAGCGCTTCGCGCACTTTTCGGGCAAGTTTTATGGGAGAAAACGGTTTTTCAAGAAACAGGAGCCCTTCATCAAGCACGCCGTGATGGGCCAGCGCGTCATCCGTGTACCCGGACATAAGCAATATCTTTGTTCGCGGACATTGTAATCGCAATTCGTCGCTGAGTTGTTTGCCGCTCATCAGCGGCATGATGACATCGGTCAGCACGAGGTCAAAATTGGGATTGCGCCGGATCAATTCCAACGCTTCAAAGGCGTTATTGGACTCCTGAATTCCATAGCCGCAATTGCGCAGGATGGCCACGGCCAGCCTCCGAAGGGCGGAATCATCCTCCACAATCA
>JBOHXA010000366.1:0-4955 GCA_050737335.1 Limisphaerales bacterium
CTCCAAATCCATTCTACTCCGGCGTGGACTCTCATGGCTTGGCAATAAACAGCGCTGGTAATCTATTCCAGGTGAATTACAATACCGGCACGATTTACGAATACACGCCAGCTGCCGTGCAAAGCTCGTTTGCCACAGGTTTCAATGGACCCCTTGATGTGGCATTTAACTCCGACGGCGATTTATTCGTAACCGGTGGAGGCGCAGGGAATGGCTACATAACCGAAATTGGCGTGAACGGAACGCGGCTTCCTTTTGCCACAGGGCTGAACGGTATCCCAAACTCGCTGGCGTTCGATAGAAATGGCAATTTGTTTGTATGTCTTTTCAACGACAACCTGATTTACAAATTGACCCCGGATGGGAGGCAAACCACTTTCGCCTCAGTGACAGATCCAAACGGACTGGCATTTGACAACGCCGGAAATTTGTACGTGGCCTGCGAGTCGGGGTCCTTGGGACCAATTTTCAAAATAACGCCGAGTGGAACTCAGAGCACCTTTACAACGGAGAGTGGCATTCCTGATCAAATGGCGTTCAGCTCACCCGTACCCGGACTGACGACGGGCCTGGGCGGCGATGCCTTGCAATTTGATACAGTGTCAAATGTAATAGCCGACCATATTTCCGCCCTGTGGAGTTCCAATGACGATTTGTCCATCCTGAACTCGACCAATGTCACGGTCCAGTGGTCCATCCTTTCCGACAGCCTCGTCAACACAAACGAGCCCAACGGCGTCCTCGTGCGTTACGGCGCCGGGACCATAAGCCTCCATCACAATCTCTTCGCCGATAACTACACCGGCAGCCCCCGCCTGGGCGACAACATCGGCCTGGATTTCGTCAACAACGTCATCTACAACTGGGTCACCAATGCCGGGTATTCTTCGGCCGATGATATTGCGGACAACCCCGCTGGCTTCACAAACTATTTGAATTTCGTCTGCAATTATCTCGTCGCCGGTCCCAATACCATCACGACCAACATCGCCTTCTGGGGCGGCACAAACACCACGTGGCTTTTCCAGACCAATAATTTCATAGACAGCGACCAGAATGACTTTTTAAACGGGGCGGACACGAAGTGGAACATGTTCACGAATTGGGACGGCTATACCAATTCCTATACTGCAACCAACCAATTCCGCCTGCCGCCTGTTATTCCTGACGAAGCCTATCAGGCCTACGAAAGGGTCCTGGATTTCGCCGGCGTTTCCATGTTCAAACGCGAACCCGCCGAAACCAACATTGTCGAGAACGTGCGCAATCAAAGCGGCGGAATCGTTTCAGCGCCCGGCCTGGTTCCAACCCTAAGCACAAATTTGATCTTCCAATACAATGCGCAGGACGGCATCCCGGATTTCTGGAAAATCACTTTCGGCCAGGTCGTGACCAACGAATATAACAACTCTCTGCCCGACGGTTCCGGCTATTCCGAATTGGAGGAATTTGATAACTGGCTGGCAGGGCCTCATGCGCTCACCACCACGAATACGCCGGTGGCCGTTGACTTGCAGAAGCTGTTCGGCAAGACCGGCAACCTGAGCTTCTGGGTCACCAACCCCATTCACGGCACCGTCTATCTTACAAACGTTCTGGGCGCCTACACCAATCAGGGACAATTCAGCAACAGCTTCGCCATCTTTACTCCCACAAACGGCGCGGTTGGTGGAACGAATTATTCCGGCTTTGCTTCATTCGATGTTGACGTGACCAACAACAATACGTTCGGCTATTTTGGCCCCGTCACCGTTAGCGTCTTCGTAAGCTCGCATCCTGCGCCTTATACCGAACAGGCCGGCTATCTGCCATTGTACCTGCCTCTGACAAATTCCGTTCCTCCTTATACCACCATTTGGTATTTAATCAGCGTGCCCACCAATGCCGTGCAGGCGACGAATACCTTGTTGAGCGCAGGCGCCCCAGTGAACATGCTTTATAGCTCCAACCAGCCGCCTACTACCGCCTATCCCAGTGATTTTGTCCTGCTAAACGACTCTACCAATGGCTCAGCGGTAATCAACACGTCCGGCGCCCCGCTCCCGCCTGATCTCGTCACCGGCGGCCAGTACTATCTCGGCATCCAAAACACGAATAATTTCACTACCAATTATGCCGTGCAGGTGACCTTTGACGAAGTTGCGCTCCCGCCGGTTGTGATAATCATTCCTCCCGGCCAGCCGGTCACCAATGTCATTCCGCCCGGTGTTACCAGCCCCGGAGATGCAACCCCCGGCGGTGGCGCCAGCGGCGGCAGCGACCCCAATCCCACGTATTACGGCATCCTGGTCCCGCCCAATGCCATTGCCGCGACAAATACGCTTTTGTTTGCCACAGGCGGCACGGCAAGCGTGTATTTCAATCAGAACGCCGCGCCTCTGACGGGCGCTGGCGGGGACTATGAATTGATCAATAATTATAACGGAACGACGCCCATCAACGCCGTTCTTTATACAAACGGCGTTCCGCCTCCGCCACTGGTCCCGAATGAGGTCTATTATATCGCCATTACCAATACGTCCCCGACAATGACCCTCACGGACGCCTTTGAGGTGACCTTTGAACTTGCTTATTCTCCGCCCGTCCTGCCGCCGGTCACAAACGTCACAATCGTTGCCGGCAATACGTTGAACGTGAATGATCAGGCCACCGACACCAATGCCGGCACACTGTTCTATTATCTGACCAATGCTCCACCCGTTGGCGCAACTATCTCAGGCACCGGCCAAATCACGTGGGCCGTTCCCACGAATACGCCGGGCGAAAACGTATTGTTCACGACCACCGTCAGCAATGCGTTCACGACGATGACCGCAACGAACGAGTTTACCGTCACCGTCGTGCCGTTGGTGTCTCCCACACAGCCAACGCAAACCAATTCCGTGGCCTCCAACAGCGTGAACTGGCTGGCGGTGAGCGTGCCAATAGATGCTGAATGGGCTACGAATACCCTGCTCTATGCAACCAATCTGCCGGTGAACGTCCTGTTCACCACTAATTTCCCGCCCACAACCAACGGCGCCTATACATTAATGTTCGACGAAACCAACGGCCTGAGCATCCTGGGCACCGGCACCGTGCCCACGAATATTGTCCCAGGGTCGGTCTATTATCTCGGCGTGCAAAATACGAATAATTTGTCCGTCAATTACGGCCTCCAAGTGGATTTCGGCTATTATTCGCCACCGGTCCTGCCCGCCGTTTCAAACGATACCATCATCGCCGGCGAAACGTTGACTGTCACCAATACCGCCATGGATACGAACGGTATAGGCGAGGATTTCTATACGCTCACCACCGCGCCCGCCGTGGATGCGACCATCTCGACAAACGGCATCATTACGTGGGACACCACGCCCAGCCAATCCCCCGGTGATTACACATTCACAACCATCGTCACCAATTCCATCACGACTTTGAGCGACACCAATACGTTCACGGTAACGGTTATATCGCCCGTAGTCGGATCGCAGCCGCAAACCAACACCGTTTCGGCAAACAGCGTCAATTGGCTGCAAGTGAACGTGCCCGCGACGGCGGAATGGGCCACAAACATCCTGCGCTTTGCCCGAAACCTGCCGGTAAATGTCCTCTATACCACGAACTATCCGCCGGCGACCAATGGCGCGAGTATTCTCATGCTGAATCAAAGAAGCGGCTCCAGCGTCCTGTTCACGAACCTGGCCACCGCGCCCACCAATCTTGTGCCTGGCGGCGTTTATTATCTGGGCGTCCAAAATACAAACAACAGCGCCGTCACATACGCCCTGCAAGTGATCTTCGGCTATCCGTCGCAACTGACTTTGCCCGTCAGCATCGTCTATACAAATATCGGCGGCACCAACGGCTTCCTATTGACCTGGTACGCGCAGACTAATGACTACTTCAAGGTCCAGGAAACGCCCGTTCTCAATCGGCCGCCCGTCTGGGGCACATTTACCAATATCATTGCTTACACCGGGCCGGTCACGTCCAGCAATGGATTGTTTAGTTTCTTCGATAACGGCGTGGAATATCCCTTTGGACGCACCCGGTTCTATCGCCTTCAGTTGTTGCAGCCCAACGGCCTTTATCTGCCCAGCCAAAGCAATTACGTGCTTAGCGTGTCGGAGCCGCTGACCGTGACCAATACCGCGATGGATGCCAACGCCAACGCCGCTTTGACATATAATCTCACGGATTTCCCGGTTCCCGCCACAAATGCCCCCATTAGCCCAATTGGTGTCATTACCTGGACGCCCGGCCCCGCGGATGCCGGCAGCGCCTTCACTTTCACAACCATCGTGACCGACAACGGCCAGCCGCCGGCAAGCGCGACAAACGCCTTTACAGTTTTCGTCCTGCCGGCTCCGGTCATCACCAGCGCCACAGCCACGCCTAACAGCGTTACCCTTCAATGGACCGCGTCAAAGAATGACCTTTTCGGCGTTGAATGGACCAGCAATCTGGTCTCGGGCGCCTGGACGCTGATGTCCCCCGCCGTCAGTTCCACGACCGGCACATTCACCTTTACCGATAGTACTTCTAAGGCGGCCGCCAAATTCTACCGCCTGGTCTGGCTGCCGCCCCAGTAAAACTTCACTTTCGGTTAGACTTTCAGTTTGGCCGTGGTCAAAATTCCATTTTCCGATGGATTTGCTTTTCACACTAATGAAATGGAATCAGCGGCTGAAGCAATTATTGCCGGCCTGGCTTCTGCGATTCATTCGTGATTTTATCGAGTCGCTTACCTTCCTTTGGAAACGAATCTATTACGGACAATTTGGCGAGGACGCTGTTTTGCAGAATATTTTCCGGCAACAGGCCTGGCGCAAGGCATCAAAAGAAAAAGCCGGAAAAATCAAAAGCAGCCCCGGTTTTTATGTGGACATCGGCGCTTTCGCTCCGTTCCAGCATTCAAACACTTATTGGTTTTACCGGCGCGGCTGGAAAGGCATCAACGTGGATGCCACCCC
>JBOHXA010000367.1:0-2645 GCA_050737335.1 Limisphaerales bacterium
TTCGCGTGCTGCGGATTCTAAAAGAGAACAATTTTGATGGAGTGATTATTCCCGATCATGCGCCGCAAATGAGTTGCGGCGCGCCCTGGCACGCGGGAATGGCCTTTGCGCTGGGATATTTGCAGGCCGGGTTAAAACAGATTTCAAAATAATCTCCCGATAATGACGCGAAGGAGTGAAAATAAACTCCGCGCGGGACCGGAAATCAACGGCTCGAGGAAAAGGGCTTAAGGAAGAATTTCAACCAATCGCCAGGGTACTTCCAGAGCAGCGTTCCCCAGCCTGATAAATACAGCGCCGTAAGCCACAAAAGCGGGCGCCGAAGTGCGTCAATTTGCCGCTTCAACGCTTCGCCGCTTCAGTGATTCCGGGCCAATCGTCGGTTCGGAAGGGAACCGCGGGCAGTCCCGCGCGATTATAGAGCGTTGCTTTGGGGAAGGATTGCCAGGCGTAACGCGCCGCCACAGGATCGGGAACGTCCCGCGAGGAAACGATGACTGCATCGCCGACGATTTTGGCCTGGGCCCAATGCCATTTACGGTCTGCGCCCGCCACGGCAAATTCTTCGGGCACGCCTCCTTTGGCGATGAGCCCGCCGTCCGTATGCGCAAATTTGAGCTTGAGCGCGCCGGGCAGATGTTTCATCGAGACGAACGTCGGACCCTGGTATGGAATTTTTTCGCCGTAGTACTGATTGAGCGCGCAGTACGCGAGGCGGTCTCCGACAATTTTTTTATCCGGCGGATGAATATTGTTTTGGTCGCCGGTGTCAATGGTGACCGCGAGGGCGCAATCCGGCGTGTCTGCGGCGGTCAAGGCCTGGGCTTCACGCAGTTCGGCCCAACTCGATTCGGTGGGCTCATCCTTATGATGCATAAAGGCCGGGAGACTGACGATATAAAAAGGAAAATCGCCCTGGTGAAACAGCTTGCGCCAATCGGCAATCATCGCCGGCAACAACGTGCGATACTGGTACGCATGATCGGCATTGGCTTCGCCCTGGTACCAAATTACGCCCGAGATCGCCAGCGGCGCGACTGGCTCCAACATGCCCTGGTACAAAACAGAAGGGATCACCGGCCAGTTTTCAAAGCTCAACGGCAATGGATGCGGCGGCCGCGCGTCCACGCTCAATGCGCCTTTCCATTCGCCCGCCAGCTGAATGGTTTTGCGATTCCCCAGAATAATTTTCAGCACACTTGGCCGCGACATGAATCCGCCGTCCGGTTTGGTTTTAAAAACCCGAACAACGACCACGTTCGTGCCGGGTTTGAGGACGTTTGTGTTCAGGAAGTAAAAGCGGGGATTTTCCACCCAGGCGCTTGCGCCCACCCATTGGCCGTTGATGTAAGTAGTGTCCATCTGTTGAACCACGCCCAGGGATATAAAAGCCGGGCCGGGCGGCAACGGATTGGGCAGCACGACTTTTTTGCGAAACCAGCAAACCGCCGGGGTATCGGGGACGCCAAGTGGGGCAAAACCGCCGGGAATGTGGACCGTTTTCCAGGATGAATCGTCGAGATCGGGATCCGCCCAGGTTTTGCCCTTGAGACCAATGTCGTACTTGTCATACCAAGGCATCACGTAATTGCCGTATTCAGGACCGCCCCGGGCTTTCAAGCGCGCCAGTTCGGCCATTTGCGCGTCAAAATCATGCATGTGTCGCAGCGTTTCGGGACTGGTCCATGCCTCGGCAGGCGTGCCACCCAGGCAATCTTCCACCAATCCGACAGGGACATGAATGTCGTCTTGAATCCTGCACCCGAAGTAGTAGGCAACGGCTGAAAATCCGCCGTCTTCCGCTACCGTTTGCGGAGAGCAGACTTTCCATTGGCCCTTCGGAACGGCGGCCGGCGAGTACGCCGCATTGCTCGCTACTTTAAAGAGTCGGATTTCAGGATGATTGGCCCGGCTGATGACCTGCGAGCCGTTGCGGGTGCGGGCCAGGCCGAGTTCCATGTTGGATTGGCCGCCACAGAGCCAAACGTCCCCCACAAGCACTTCGTGCAATTCAACGTGCTGCCGCGATCCATCTATCTTCAGGGTATAGGGTCCGCCCGCCGGAGGCGGCTTGATGCGCGCCTCCCACCGGCCGTCGGCGCCGGCAACGGCCTTCGCTTTGTGCCCGGCAATTTCGACACGGACGACGTCTCCGGGCGTGGACCATCCCCAAATCGTGTCGGCTTTGCCACGCTGCAGCACCATGTCGTCGCCAAACATGGGGCTGACGAACGGTAGAGATGCGTTGTCAGTGGCGAAGACGCTGGCGCATGACAATAGGAGGAAAATGAGCAGGACGGCCCCGCTGAAACGTTGAAACTTTGAAACGTGGGCCCGACCGCCCGACCGCCGGCGCCGGGCTATACCGCGGCGACGGCGTTGAACCATTGATGCGGATTCAGTTTCATAGGGCGTTGGACAATTCTGACATGCACGGGTAATCGAACGACTGACTCGCGAATTCGTTGGAGCGCCCCAATGCGACGCTGCTACGTTCATGAGGCAAAGGGGAATCGGCGAGGTGGCTGATTCGTTAGCACGTGATTCCTCTATTTTCAACATTTTACGCCGTATAATTGGCATCTCTTAAAATGCCCCCAAGTTGCTGTAAATCCAAGCAGTTATAGCACGACCCTCATTCGCCC
>JBOHXA010000368.1:0-5801 GCA_050737335.1 Limisphaerales bacterium
CTTCAGAATTGAAGGCGTGGCGAGATGAACCGCTGGCGATCCCGGCGAAGACAACACCACTCAAACATTTTCGGATGGACGGCTGGTTCAAAAATGTATTTGAATAGAATTAAAAATGAGTCGCTCAAAACCAGACAAAGATATAAAAGCAATCGTTGATAAGTATCCTGCGCCTGAATTAAAGATGCGACAGGTTAAGCAACACAAAATCACGCGTAATGGCACTCCCGCCCTCTGGGTCACACCCACAAAGTATGGGTTCAGCGTTGGCGGAGGCAAAGAAGTCCAGGCATTTATGGATCGCTTCCGGGGCCGCTTTAAGCGTGTGGAGGGCAAAAATGGTCGGGTGCATTGGGAGATCAAAAACAAACGCGACCTTGATAACATCATTCGGCACTTCGCCGGCCAAGAGCAGGTGACAAAAGGGATCGAATCTCGTCCGCACAAGACTTTGACCTTTATTCGCGTGACAGACCCTCACAAAAACTATCAGCTCGACTACGAGGTTCGAACTAAGAAAAAAGTATTTCGCGCACGAAAAATCGAAGCTATGTTATTAGAGGATTACCAAAACTTTTTGATGGGGCAAAAACGCAGCTACCAGGAGGTGCGATATTTCGGAGGTATGTGGTGCGACGCCTATGAAACAGGCCGCAAGAGTTTAATCGAGGCCAAAAGCTCAACAGACCGGGGTTGTATTAGAATGGCGGTGGGACAAATTTTGGATTATGCGTTTCAAGGGAGGAAAGAGTTCCCAAAACAAAACATGGCGATTCTGCTCCCACGCAAACCCGCAGACTCAAATGTTGAAAAATGGCTTCACAGTTTAAAAATCTATCTAATCTGGCGAGGTAAGAAAGGATTTCAGGACAACGCGAACGGACGGTTTACGAGCCGGCGAACTACACGCATACAGTCCGATTAAAGTGCGTGAACAATGAGCTACTAATTTCCTTTCCGTGCCGGGCTGGTTGATATTACCTGTGAGCCTGGGCAGGTCAAAGGTGTCCGCCTGTTTCACCTTGCGGACACGCCATCAATTTTCCTTTAGCCCGTAAAATTCACGTCCCGCCGATACGCCGGCCTGAGGCGCCCGAAATGCAAGGATTGAACTTCCTCCTGCCGATTCATTTAAACGCCTTAAATCGCATTCTGACATCGGCAAACATCTGTGGACTTGTTAGCAGCAGGCGTTGGCAGCGTCAAAAACTTACAAAAACACTTGATTTTATTGGTTAAAATAAAGAATGGAGCGGGTGATGGGAATCGAACCCACGTGGCCAGCTTGGAAGGCTGGAACTTTACCATTAAGCTACACCCGCGCGCTTCGCGCCGAGCCAGCGGCGCAGCATCCGGTCACGAATCGAACGAAATCATAACGACCGGCAAAGCGTTGTCAAACGTCCAAATTCCGGTTTCACGGCGAGGAACTGCGGAAGTTGTTGGCGGCGCCCATAATCATAGCGGACTGTCTAATTTGCCGGGCCATTCCGATATTCCTGGATTGCCGAGCGCCAAAGCGGCGCCAGGGTCGCTCCGGGCCGCAGCCAGATTTGCTCATGAAGCCATTCCATCGCGTTGGCGTCGGCCATGATGAGGACGCGTTCGCCCGGCGCAATTTTTTCCGGCCCTTCGGCGAGGAATTTTTCAACCAACGCGCGGATTTTGGCGCTGCCCACGCCCATCATCTCAAATTGTTCGGCGTAAAATGGATTGGACCGCTTTTCCCGCAAGAGCGACACATGGATGGCATTGACGTACGGGTCCAGGACGGCTTCGGAGATGCCGTCGCGCCGGCGATGCGGTCCGCTCTGGCTGATGATTTCCTGAATTTTCAACCGCGCTCGAAGGGAGATTAGCTCTTCGGGCGGTTCAGTTTCTTCGGGAGTGAGAAACAGCCCGCATCGTTTTGCGGCGTCGCCCGCGGAGACGCGGCTGGTGAGCACACTGAGCGGCGCCGAAAAGACCATGCCGGCGAAGACCGGAGTAAACCACCAAAACAAAGACGGCTTCAGTTGCCACATGAATACTCCCCAAATCACGCCGATCAGCATATGCCCCCAATGCCGTCGGAATGCGAACGCCCACGTGGTGCTGCCCTCGCGCTTTTGCGTTTTCCAACCGACGGCCACGCCAAATAAATTCGTCACCACAAAACGGGTGTGCCACAGCATTTGGAGCGGCGCGTGCAGCGTGGAAAAAATTGTTTCAAGCACCACGCTGGCCGTTGCCCGGCACATGCCGCCGAAAGCCCGGCGCCGCTTCCGGTCACAGGCCAGGTCCAGCAGCGCGAGAAATTTCGGCAACATGAGCACCGTCATGACAATGACAAAAATCAACAGCGCGTGGGCCGTCCCGCTAAGGTTGATCAGGATGGCATGCACCGTGAAAACAGAGAGGCCTGTATATTTTTGGTACCAGAGTATCCACGTGGAGGTAATCAAAAAACCCAGCCAAAGCGGACTGGCCAAATAGCCCATGATTCCGAAAAACAAGTGCATGCGGCTCACGCCGCGCAGTCCGCTGAAAAACATCACGAGGCCGTGCTGTAAATTGCCCTGGCACCAGCGACGATCCCGTTGTCCGTTTTCAATCATTCCCTGGGGTGATTCCTCGTAACTGCCTTCCAGATCATAGGCCAGCCAGACCGCGCGATTTTCGCGCAGCAGCAGCGCCGCTTCGACAAAGTCATGACTCAAAATCTGTCCCCCAAACGGCTTGCGTCCGGGCAACCGCGGCAAATCGCAGAATTGCATGAACGGCTCGACGCGGATAATCGCGTTGTGCCCCCAATAGTTTCCCATGTCCAGTGACCAATAATTCAGGCCGGCAATGAAAACCCGCCCGTATAGCCGGTTCGAAAACTGTTGCATCCGTCCAAATAATGATTCCGAGTTTACCAGTCCCGGCACCGTCTGAATGAGCGCGACATTCGGGTGCGTTTCCATCAGCCTGACCAAATCCACGAGCGTCTCGCCTCGCATCACGCTGTCGGCATCGCACGTGATAAAATAACGGTAGCGCCGTCCCCACGAATTAAGAAAATCGCGCACGTTGCCGCTCTTGCGTCCTTCATTGTCCAGCCGGCGGCGATAGTAGATTTTTCCGAGCGCGTCCAATTCTTTTATCAAATCAAACCAACGCCGTTCTTCCTCGACCCATTTGTCCGCGTCGCTGGAATCGCTAAGGATGAAGAAATCAAAATGTTCGAGGCAGCCCGTCCGCTGCAGAGATTCATAGATCGCCCGCAACCCCTCGCAGACGCGCGTCACGTTTTCATTGAAAATGGGAAAAATAATCGCCGTGCTGGCGCCGTCAATCGCGGCATTGCGATGATCCAATAATCGCGTAATGCATAGGCGATCGCCGAATCGTCGTAAAAAGAAGCCGTAAATGCCGTGGAGACAGCCAACGGCAGCAAAAAAAAACAGAATGACGAAGAGGATGAGCAGGACCATCTTGGAATCAGACCAACCCGTCCGCCAAAGAAGATCGGCGAAGAGCAGGGCAACAGCGCCCGTCAACAGCACCGCCAGGGAATAGAAAATGAAAAGCCGCCACCCGCGGATTTTGGCTATCGAATCAATTCGGGCGGTCGCTTGGTCCACGGGCGTAACGTTAATCTAAAAATCGCGGTGGGGCAAGGCGCGGGGCGCGTCGGAACGGTGGCAGTGCGTGAGAGCGGACCCATTTCCCCTGCCACACAAAGGAGCTGGCACGGCTTTTTCTCGTAAATTTTCATTTCTACCGCGTTTCTTTGTTGCTTTTGGTGGCGGGAACGCCAATTTTGTTCTGGAAATGCCTGATGAACATCAGCAGGAACTGAATCAGCCGGGAGCAAGGAAACGTTCCGCCAATCGCCGACGCGGCCGAAGGGGCGGGCGCGGACGCAACCTGCGTCCGGCCCAGGCTCCAGCGCCGCCCGATGCGGGTCCCTCGCCCGCTCCCGTCGAGCCCGGGCCAGTGCCGGAGGGACATTTGCCCCAGGCCATAAACATCGAGCCACCGCGGGTCGAAAGGACTCAACCGGAGCCAAAATCCACATTTAAATCAGTCTCTGAACGTCCGCGCCATGAACAACCTCCCTCCTCCTCCCTGGCCAGGGCTGCAGATGACGTGCGCCGGGTGGTGGAATCTCTCGAAGAGGCGCTCGAACAGATGGAGCACGTTTTGGAATTGGTTGAATTGGCGGGGGAACAGAAACTTGACGACGAGCGCGAGATTGAAAATCTCCGGCGCGCCTTGCGGCGCATTCAGCAGCCGCCGCGCCATGAATCGCGCGGGCGGCCTCCTCAATTTCAGGAGCCTTCGCGCGAGCGCGAAGAACCGCGACACGAAGAATCCCCGCGCGAACAATCTGTCCGCGAGCCGGAACAGGAAGACGAAAGGGGCGAGGAACCGCCGCCGCAGGAGCTTGATCGCGAAGACGAGGCGAGCTAAAAATCAGAGGGTGAACCGTTGAGGCGGTTTTCACCTTAACGCGAAAAGCCCAGGGGCTCTCGATTCGCGCAAATCAAGCCGCGGTTATCAGCCGGAGCGCGCTCGCTGCTACATTCAATACTTCACCGCTTCGAGGACAGGGACGTTGCCGATCCAATCCATGTATTAACTCGCCATCCGGCGAAGCTTAAGACCTCGCCGCCGGCTTTTTGGCTGCGGCGTCGAGAATGGTCGTCAGGACGCTGTTGGGCACCTGCTCAAATGTGAGCGGCTCCATTGAATAGGAGGCGCGGCCTTTAGACAGCGAACGAATGGCCGTTGCGTAGCCAAACATTTCCGCCAGAGGCACTTGAGCGTTCAGGATGGTTTGACCCTGCTTCGCTTCAATGCCGTTGATGATGCCGCGGCGGCGGTTAATATCGCCGAGCAAATCGCCCTGGTATTCATCGGGCGTGGTCACTTCCACCTTCATAATCGGCTCCAGCAAGATCGGAGTAGCCTTTTTGAAGGCGTCTTTGAGCGCGAAAATGCCCGCCATCTTGAACGCCAATTCGCTCGAATCCACTTCATGGAACGTGCCATCCACCACCTGGACCTTGATATCAATGACTTGGTAACCCGCGTAAACGCCGCTCTTTACGGCTTCTTCGATACCGTCAATGACCGCCGGGATGTATTCTCTGGGAATTGCGCCGCCGACGATTTCGTTGGTAATTTCAACGCCCTTGCCCCGTTCGTTGGGCTGCAGCTTGACGAGCGCGTGCCCGTATTGACCGCGACCGCCGGATTGGCGGATGAATTTGCCTTCGCCGTCGGCCGATTTCAAAATGGTTTCGCGATAGGCGATTTGTGGGGCGCCGGCGTTGGCTTCCACCTTGAATTCGCGGAACAAACGGTCCCGAATAATTTCCAGGTGCAATTCGCCCATGCCCGCGATGATGAGCTGGCCGGTTTCTTCGTTGGTAAAACAACGGAACGTCGGATCTTCCTCCGCAAGGCGTTGCAGGCCTTCGGACATTTTATCGCGATCCTGCTGGGTCTTGGGTTCCACAGCCATGGAAATGACTGGATCGGGAAACGTCGGCGGTTCGAGTGTCACGTCAAATGATTCGTCGCACAACGTATCGCCCGTGGTGATGTTGCGCAAACCGACGAGCGCGGCGATGTCGCCGGAAAACACCTCGTCCACGTCCTTGCGTTCGCTGCCTTGAATAATCATGAGGCGGCTGACGCGATCGCGACGGCGTGTGCGGGCGTTGTAAATGGTGTCGCCCTTTTTGAGGTGGCCGGAATAGACGCGGAAAAACACCAGTTTGCCGGCGTAAACGTCGGTCCAGAGTTTGAACGCGAGGGAACAAAAC
>JBOHXA010000369.1:0-7304 GCA_050737335.1 Limisphaerales bacterium
TAATGCGGCATGGCGGCCAACTCATGCACGGTCATCCGTTTGGCCATGGCGGCGACAATTTCGTGGATCAAATCCCCGCCCATCGGTCCCGCGCATTGGCCGCCGATGATTTCGCCGGATTTGGGGTCGGCCAGGAGTTTCACAAAACCATCCAGGGCGTTCATGATAATGGATTTGCCATGGTCGTTGAACGGGTAACTGGCGGCCAAAAAGGAGATGCCTTGAACGGCGGCGGCCCTTTCGGTAAGGCCCACAAACGCCAATTGCGGTTCCGTAAACACCACCGAGATCAGCAGGCGATAATCGGTTTGGGCGGACTTGGCGCGGGCGATATTTCGGCCGGCCACTTCGCCCTGGTGAATGGCGATGTGAACAATTTCATACGGGCCGGCGCAGTCGCCCGCCGTGTAAATATGCGGCGCGCTGGTCTGCATTAAATCATTGGCCAGGACGGACCCATTGGAGGCGGTCTTGACGCCGGCGTTTTCCAATCCCAGCGACGCCGTATTGGGCCGACGGCCCAGGGCAAACAAAACTTCTTCGGCGGAAACAGAAACCCTTTTTCCCTGGTGCTCGAAGACGATGGTTTTCAATTTTCCGTTGCGCCTGGCGGCGAGCAATTTCGTTCCCGTATAAAGCCGAATTCCCTCCCGTCGGAACACTGTTTCCATGACCGTCGAGGCGTCGTCGTCGAAATCGTGCAAAATATGGGCGCCGCGCTGGATGAGGGTTACCCGCACGTCGAATCGGGAAAAAAATTGCGCGAACTCGCACGCTGTGGGGCCGCCGCCCAGGACGATCAGCGATCGGGGCAATCGCTTGAGAGACAGCGCGCTGTCGCTGTTGAGGCAATCGAGTTTATTCAATTCGCACAAAGGCGCGGGCGCGACCACTGAACCGGAGGCAATGACAAAGTGTCTGGCCGTAATGGCTGACACTTTTTTGCCATTGCGGGGAAATGGCGTCAGTTCAAGCGTATGGGGGTCCCGGAACGCGGCGTTGGCTCGAATAAATTTGAATTTGCCGGAGTTGAGCTGTTGAGCGCGACAATCGGCGAAATCCCGGATCAACAAATTCTTTCGGGCCATGGCTTTTTTAAAGTCGAACCGGATTTGGCGGGCCTGAATGCCGAAGATTGCCGAATTTTTGACCGTATGCGCCACTTCGGCCATGTAAAGGAGTGCCTTGGTGGGCATGCAGCCGCGCAGGATGCACAAGCCGCCTACCTCCGGGCCGCCTTCAATGACGGCGGTTTTCAAACCGGCGGAAATAGTCGTCCGGGCGGCCGCGTAGCCGCCGCTCCCACCGCCGATGACGGCAACATCAAAGTCAAATTGCTGCATGGCTTGAAGATGGCTGGAACAGAATGATATTCAAATCCAAATGAAAGGAATCAGCCAGACCCGGCGGCAAATCAGGCCTGGTTGTGCGCGGCAGGGCGCGGCGCGCCAAACCTGTTTGACCGGCGTCCGGTTCGTGGCTAACGTTCTGCTTGTGACGACGGAGCAATACGACGATGCCATGTTTGACTTCAGCCGTGGCGAATTTGACAGCGCAATTGGGAAATTAAAGGCGGTTTTGGACAAGGACCCGGCCAATTTTGACGCGCAACTGGCCCTCGGGATGGCGTTCTATCGCAAAGGCGATTATGCCTCGGCCATCGCCGAAGGCCATAAAGCTGAAACACTGCGGCCCCGCGAGCAATTGGTTCATACCAACCTGTCACTATTCTACATGAAAGCCGGGGACAAGACCAAAGCGGAACATCACGGATTGAAGGCCAAAATCGAGTCCTGGCGCGAAGACGCGGCGAAACCGGAAACGTCGAAAGCCGAGGCAAACCCGGAGTTGCAAATTGCCAGGCCAGCGCCTCAACCCATAAAATTTCCAAGTCAACCCTGGAAAAAGAAAGCCGACAAATAACATGAAAACCGCCTATGAACTTGCAATGGAGCGTTTGAACAAGAGCGCGCCAACGGTGAAATTTTCGGACGCGCGGAAAAAGGAACTGGCGGAACTGGATTCGAAATACGCCGCGAAAATTGCCGGGCGCGAAATTGCGCTCAACGCGGAAATCGCCAAAGCCGCCGGGGACGTTGATAAACAGGAATCGTTGCGCGAACAACTGGTTTCCGAGCGCAAAAAGCTCCAGGCGGAGCTGGACGATAAAAAGGAGCAGGCGCGGTCAAAACGGTAGGCCTCTTTAATCCTTCCGTTTTTGGTTCACCTCCGAGCAGAGCGACATTTGTGACCGCGTTCATTAACGGGATGATTTTTTTGAGGAAACCATTTATGCTCGCAGATGACGAGACAAATAAATAGCCAACTCGAACAGCTTCCCAGGTCCAAACAGTGGGTCCGTGATGTTGGTTTTTGCCTGATTTGTGGGTTTGTTGTCGCGGTTGTCGCCTGGTTTGCTGATACAAATGTTTCACTCGATGCCCTGAATCCGCGACTGGACAGGCTCGACTATAACCTATTGGCGCAGGCCTTAAATGCCGGCCAATTGAATCTATTAAAAGAGCAGCCTCCTCCCGAGCTTGCGCGTCTCGCCGATCCTTATGATCCAAATCTCAATGCGACTTATGTCGGGCCCGTGAATGACCTGAGCTATTATAAGGGAAAACTGTTCCTCTATTTCGGAATCACTCCCGAATTGGTTTTCTGGCCCTATTTTACGCTCACCGGTCACTATCTTTCCGACAAGGACGCGCTGGCGTTTTTTATTGGAATCGGCTTCGCTGCGATTGCGGCGATACTATGGGACATGCGGCGCCGATATTTTCCCCAAATCGGCGAATTGATGGCCGGAGTCACCGCAATAATTCCTGGAGTTGCGCTGGCGCTGACGACTTCAGCCAACGTTTATGAAACAGCCATCGTCTGTGGATTTGCGTTTGCGATGCTGGCGCTGGCCGCAACGTGGGCGGCGATTCATGATCCGGGACGATGCCTGTTATGGCTGGCAATGGCCAGCCTTACCTACGGTTTGGCCATTGGGTCCCGTCCCAGCCTTCTATTCGGATCGGCGATTCTTTTGCTGCCCGTGATAAAGACATGGCTTCACTCACGGCGGGTGGCATCTCGCCGGTCGGTCGCTATGTTTCTGGCGGCAACACTTCCAATCGCTTTTATCGGAATGGGCCTGATGCTCTACAACTTTTTACGCTTCGATAATCCCTTTGAATTCGGCTGGCACTACCAGCTAAACACGAGCTACGATCCTACTTCTGCCCGGCAGTTCAGCCTTCATTATCTGTGGTTCAATTTTCGCCTCTATTTTTTACAATGGACCAATTGGAGCATTCATTTTCCGTTTCTTGAACACGCACCTCTGCCTCGGATGCCTTCCGACTATGACCTCGGAAGCGCATTTGGCGGTACGGGAATTCTAATTCGTTATCCGGTCCTATTATTCATTGCATTTGTGCCATCCATATTGGAACGCAAGCTCATGGAAACGACATCGGCATTACGTTGGTTTGCTGCAGCTTGCCTTCTTCTATTCATAGCCGGTGCCACGACGCTATGCCTTTTTTTTTCATCCTCAAATCGTTATGAATGGGATTTCCTTCCGAGCCTTCTGTTGCTGGCACTCATCGGGACATATTGCGCTCAGCGGGTCGCTTTGACCTTCGCGGGCGGCCGCCTGATATGGTTCGGTTGGTTTCTGCTCATGGGTTATTCAGTCGCGGTCGGATTTCTGGAAAACGTTGAAACTCGTGCGGAAAATCATTGTTTTATTGGCAATTATTTTGCCTCCCAGGGCCGCTTTGAGAAGGCGCGCGCTCAATACGAAGAAGCCCTGGCGTTACTGCCTCGATCCGCTGACCCGTATGCCGGCCTTGGTGATCTCCTTTTAAAGGAGGGAAACGTGCGCGGGGCGATACCGGACTATCAGAAGGCCCTTCGAATCAACCCCGATTTTGTGGAAGTCCAAAATAATCTCGGTTATTGCTACTTCCAGAGCGGCCATTTCCAAGACGCCGTCGCCTGTTTTGAAAAAGCTGTGGAACTAAGGCCAAGAGTTGTCCAGTACCGAATTGCTCTTGGAAGCGCGTATGCTCAAGAAGGTCTATGGGGCCCGGCCATTGGTCAATTCAGAACCTGCATCCAACTCGAGGCGACTATGGCGGAAGCGCACAATGACCTGGGCTACTGCTTTCTCCAAGCCGGCAGTGTAGATGATGCCGTCCGTCAGGATCGCCTCGCCGTAAAGATTGAGCCCGGTTCTGACCGTTTTTTAGACAATCTCGGCAATGCTCTGTGCCAAAAAGGTCTATTCGACGAAGCCATTATCACGTATAAAAAGGCTCTTTACTCGCAGCCCAAAGACGCCGGGGCCTTCAACAATCTGGGATATTGCCTATTGCGCAAGGGACGGGTGGACCAAGCCATCGCGCAGTTTAACAAAGCAACGCAATTGAATCCCAGTTCAGTGCCCTTCCGCGTCGCCCTGGGCAATGCGCTTTGCCAAAATGGCCGCTTCGATGACGCGATTGTTGAATATCAAAAGGCTTTGACCATCCAACCCGGCTCGGCCGACATCCATGAGCGGCTTGGCGATGCTCTCTTTCAAAATGGCGAATTGGGACGCGCCAAGGTTCAATATCAAAAAGTCATCAGCCTTCGACCGAGCTTAGCCCAGGCCCATAATAATTTGGGTTACTGCCTTCAGCAGTCCGGACGCGACGATGAAGCTATCGCTCAGTATCAACAAGCCGTTCAATTGCAGCCCGGCTTCGCGCCAGCTTACAACAACTTGGGCAATGCTTACCGAGACAAAAGAATGGCTGTTCAGGCTGTTGCCTGTTATCAAAGAGCCATTGAGCTCGCGCCCCAGTTCATGCCCGCGCAGCTAAACCTGGCATGGATGTTCGCGACCTGGCCCAATGCCGAAGTTCGGAATGGAGGCAAGGCCATTGACCTGGCAAAACATCTCAACAATGTTACTCTGGAAAAGGACGCAAAAGTCCTGCGGGTTCTGGCGGCGGCGTATGCAGAAGCCGGCAGATACGCCCAAGCCGAATCAACTGTGAAGCGAGCACTTAATTTGGCGTCGCTGGGATCCAAAAGTGCGCTGACGAACATTCTGCAAACGGAATTGAGTCTCTATTTGGCTCATTCTCCCTGTCGCTCCACCGGCAAACCCTAATTAACCATGCTGGCCACCGACTATCAGCAGATTTATGAAAGGCAAACATCCGGCCGCAACGTTGCTTCCCCAATGGACGCGCAGCCAGATCTGGCGACTGCCGCGGCGACGTGCAAGCATGGGTTTATCAACAAGCAGGCCGACCTACAAGTATTTGCTCAAACAGTTTTGCCAGCATCCTGCTGGTAGGACCAAAACTCGAAAAACAACTGGTTTCCGAGCGCAAAAAGCTCCAGGCGGAGCTGGACGATAAAAAGGAGCAGGCGCGGTCAAAACGCTGAATTGGCCGCATCCTTGCGATCCAAATCCGTTGTTGCCCGCCGAACGGTATTCCGGGTGGAGTTCGGAGATTATCCTACGAAAATTGGGACTGCAAAGAATGGAGCCGCGGAAGAAATTCGGAAGTTTTAATGGCGTCGTCGTAGATGGATTCGATCGCCTGTTGCAGGCCTTCGCCACGCACCTGGTCCAGGCTCCCGAGCACCTGGGCCAGTGATCGTTGCCGGGGCGCGAAATCGCGCAAAAGCCAGACCGTGTAGGTGTCGTCCGGCTCGTAGGCAACCGTCATGCGCCAGTTCTCGCCTGGCATTCCATTCACCCGGAAACTCAACCCCACTTCGTATTCGACCCTTCCGCTTTCGTTCATTTGGGAGTGAAAAGAAGATCGGCATTCGTGGTCGCGTCCATCCGCCGGATGATTGAAGAATAACTCACGGCCGCCCACATAATCCAGCGCGCCCACCGTTCCGTGCTTTAGTTGTTCCATAATGGTTTGAATCGAATAAGGAGTGATTTTCATGGGGTTTGACCGCGCCAATGTCCCGGGCGCGGCAACGCCTTTTTGGTTGGGCAAAATCGAGGGAGGGCTGCGCCTCGGCGGTTCGCAGCTTGTCTTTTTAAGAACATCAATTGTATTTATCCATCCATCGCAATTTCCTTCAAGAATAACTTGTTCACAAAATTATTCACCTCAGTGGCGAACGCAGCGTGGTCCTATCGTTCAGCCGTCGGGGCTGCCAGCGAGTTCGTTCGCGGCAAACGCCCGACCCAGATACCCGAGAGGGCGTATTTCCATTCCAGGCCGGGAATGTCCGGAGGGCCGCCCTGTCCCCGGACAACGAGACGGTCGGCCGGCGTCATTTGTTTCACCCACGGCGCGTAGGCTTTGCCGTCATTGAAATTCCAAAGAATCTTTTGATAAATCTCAAAATCCTTTTTTGGCATCCACGTCGGTTCAAATCCCAGCATATAACGCCAGTCGCCATTGGGATTTTTAAAAAATGTCTGGTAAAAGAGCGACATGTCCACCGTATAAAAGATTCCGCCCTTGTCCGGCATCCAGCCTTTTAAAGCCGGATTATCGGCCGTCAGGTATCGTTCGCTCAAAGCTCTCGTCCACCGGCTGTTATAATCGGAGGTCAGGCAAAGATAAGAGGCCAGGGCCACGGCACAAACCACGGCCAGGCGCCGAAAGGAGTCGGCGGCCAGGCGCCTTTCCAACAATAGTTGCGCGTCCGACGCGACCAAAACCATGAGCGCTGGACAGCTCCAATCCAGCCAAAAACGGGACACTTTAAAACCGAGGACCCAGCAGATGGCCGCCAGCCAAAACGCGGGGTCGCGGGCCAGGGCAATCGCATTTAACCTGGCCAGCGCGCGGACGGCCAGCCATCCCCCAAACGCCACCAGCGTGAGCGCGTCACCCCCAAAGGGCTGCAATTCCGAAGCCATGGTTCGTTGGGTGAAATGAGCGCCCACGGCCAAAAAAGCCAATTGCACGGCCTGAGACGGATACTCCCAGGGATGGCCGGTCAAGGCGCTGCCGACAACGACCCCGCAAATCCAACACATGCCGATCGCAACGCCCCAAAGAAATTCGCCGGCCAGAAAAAACGAGAAGATGGGCAGCACCCACAAATACCAGGCTCCGTGAAAAAATACGCTGCAAGTCATGAGCGCGATGATCAGCAGCAAGTCCAATTTTCGAGGCGGCGTTCCCCGGCGGGTTCGCCACAGAAACAAAAGGGCCACCAGCGCGGCCACGGTAATCAGATATGGGCGCCCGAGCAAAAAGCGCAGAGGCGTCAACGCCAGAATCGTGGATGCGGTGAGCAGGACCAGCCAGGCTTCCGGACGCCTCAGCCATGCC
>JBOHXA010000370.1:0-1591 GCA_050737335.1 Limisphaerales bacterium
GTGGAAGACGATCCTCCGGCGGCGATGCGTTATACGGAGGCCCGCCTTACCCATCTGGGCGCCGCTCTCATGGAGGACATGGACAAGGACACGGTGGATTTCGTTCCCAACTATGACGAGCGGATGACCGAACCCAAGGTGTTTCCTTCGGCATTTCCCAATTTACTGGTGAATGGCGGGACGGGTATTGCCGTCGGCATGGCCACCAACATGCCGCCGCATAATTTGGGGGAAATCATTGACGGTATCTGCGCGCAAATTGACAAGCCGAACATCACCGTCAAAGAGTTGATGCACTTTATTAAAGGCCCGGATTTCCCCACCGGCGGCATGATTTGCGGCGGCGAAGGGATCAAAAATTATTTTGAAACCGGGAGGGGCAGCTTGAAATTGCGCGGGCGGGTCGCATCCGAAGAGTTGAAAGGGGGGCGCGAGCAGTTGGTCATTACCGAAATCCCATTCAACGTCAACCGGGCTGCGTTGGAACAACAAATTGCCGGCCTGGTCAATGAGAAAACCATTGCCGAAATTTCCGCGATGCGGAACGAATCCGACGAAAATACCCGGCTGGTCATGGAGCTGAAGCGGGACGGCAACCCAAAGGTGGTCATCGCCAATCTTTACAAGCACACACAACTGGAAGTGACGTTCGCGGTCAATTCGTTGGCGATTGATCATGGCCGCCCCAAAACGCTCAACCTCAAGGACCTGATTCAATGTTACATCGAACATCGCCGCGAGGTGGTGCTGCGGCGGACGCGCTTCGAGTTGCGGAAAGCCGAGGAACGCGCTGAATTGCTGGAAGGCTACCTTATTGCCCTGGCAAACCTGGACGAATTTATCGCCATCATTCGCAAATCCCAAACGCGTGATGAAGCCCGGGTCAAGCTGCTGGCTTTCGAATGGGCCAGACCGCAGGTGGAACGCTGGGGAATCCTGATCCGGGACGAGCAGCGCCTGGACAATGGCCGATATGGGTTGAATGAAAGGCAGGTGAACGCCATCCTTGAGCTGCGGCTTTACCAATTGACCGCCCTGGAAATTGACAAAATCCAAAGCGAGTACAGGGAATTGCTCGAACGCATCAAGGATTTGCTGGACATTCTGGCCAAAGAGTCGCGGGTTATGGCAATTATCAAAGGCGAGCTAAAGGCCATCCGGGAGAAATACGCCACGCCCAGGCTGACGCAGATTGTTCCCGATGAGGGCGAAATCGCCATTGAAGATTTAATCGTCAACGAAGCGGTGATTATCACGTTGACGCATAATGGCCTGATCAAGCGCACGAACATTTCCAGCTACCGGGCGCAGCGGCGCGGAGGCAAGGGCGTTATCGGCATGACCACTCGCGAAGCTGCCACGGACGAGGACAAGGATTTCATCGAGCACCTTTTCACGGCCAGCACGCACGATTACCTCATGTTTTTTACGAACACCGGGCGCGTTTACGTCGAGCGCGTCCATGAAATCCCGGACATGGGGCGGGCCGCCAAAGGCCGCAGCATTGCCAATTTGCTGGAATTGAAAACAGGCGAAACGATCGCCGCCCTGATTCGCATTGAAGCCAAAACCGGCGCGGACAGGGAAGACC
>JBOHXA010000371.1:0-5640 GCA_050737335.1 Limisphaerales bacterium
AGAATTTTAACGGCGCGAACGTCTATAATTTTTATTCCAGCGGTGAAGAGGTGCTGCGGACTTGGCCGGGCGGCTCAATCCCGTCCTCATTGTTTGGAATTGCGTTCAGCCAAATCAAAAGTTATTGGAAGAACCAATCTGGCTTTTATGTGTGGGCTTGGCAAGAGTTAATGAAGGGGCAGATGAGCCATTTTCTGAACAACTCGATTTTAAGCAGCGATCACGGCGGCTGGCAATTCAACGCTGACTACGGCACAGATACGATTTCACAGGCAGACGATTTGCGGACATCGGAGCTGCAAACGAACGCCTTTTTTAATCTTACGAATAGCGCGAATTTCACGGTGGATTTGGCATTGGAAGGGCCAACTGGCAACACATACGCCGGAGCAAATCGCAACCGCATATTGTCTGATGCTATCCCGGCAGTGACATTGCCGATAGGCGCAAACCGAGTTGCAAGGATTGAATCATTGGGGAGGGAATTTAACATGGAAGATAACGAAAATGGCTGGCCCGTTACCACTGGTTCGGAAGCCTTCAATTGGCATCATTCGGACATTAGGGCCGTTGCCTACACATTCACATTTAAGGCGTATAGTGAAATGGTAGATGACGCAAATTTGAATAAGTAAAATCTATGAAAACATTGCTTTATTTAACCCTCGTTCTATTGACAGGTGGCTGCGCTTTCGCGCAACCTGAAACTACTGGCGCACAGTGGAATGTCATCCTCAAGGTTGTGGATGAAAATGACCGGCCTGTCGCTGGCGCAAATGCGTCAGTTGGCTATATCAGCAAACCATTGCCCGGACAAGTCGTTGAAGATTCCCGCGATCTATCGAAAGAAATATCCGGTCTGACGGATCAGGATGGAATTTTCACGGCAACCCATACGGACACATCATGGTCACTTGGTTTTGATGTTCAAAAAACAGGCTATTATCCAACGCGCCTCACCCACGATTTATACTTGCCCGGACAATTTGACCCGGACACCGTGGCTAAAAACCGTAATCCAACAATAACGATTGTCCTCAAAAAGATTCTCGATCCCATTCCAATGTATGCCAAACGAATACGCGACAATCCGCCAGTTTTGAATCGGCCTATTGGCTATGATTTAGAAGTTGGTGATTGGGTTGCGCCGTATGGAAAAGGGAAAGTTGCGGACATTGTTTTTGAGCGAGACTACAATGAACAATCTCCACGCGATTATCATTCAAAAATCACTGTGAGTTTTCCAAATCTCAGTGATGGCATCCAAGCAAACAATAATCCTTTCAAGATAAAAGAGGGTAGCGCATTAAAGTCATTATACAACGCGCCGGAAAACGGTTATCAGCAGCAGTTAGTTCGGGTAATAGATTCGCATTCAAGGCAATTCGATTATAATGAAAATAGGATTTATTATTTCCGCGTGACTCTTTCAGACGGGCCGCATTACGGTAAGATTTATGGCGACTTTATGAATTTCCGCTATTATCTGAATCCTACACCCGACTCGCGCAATGTAGAGTTTGACCCAAAGCAAAACTTGTTCAAAGGGCTTTCGTGGCGCGATGAGGTTAGCGAGCCGTGACCTTTATTGATGTGCGTATGAATATAGCTTCGCTATCCAAAGCCAATCCCCCGGAACCAAATCAACCGGCCCGCAAACCCGTCTGGCGCTGGGAAGCCCCGCGCTGGTGCGCTTGGTTTCTTCTTTGGCTCATCCTCACGTCCATTCCGCTTTGCGTGGCGATAGACTACACCCTGAAACATAAATCCTTCAATGTGGCGTGCTTGGTTCTTGCCGCCCTTCTCACGGCCAATTACATCCTGTCGCTGGCGGCGCTGGTGAAAGCCTTCACGAAGGAAAAATAGTTCAGTTTCCAGTTCGCAGAATCTTCGCGTTCGCCCTGGTTAGCCCCCGAATCGTCCCGTTAAAACACCTGTTTGGCGGTGGCAAATACGTTGTCTCATAATAAAAGTTGCTACCGGCAGGGCTTTCAGCACGTTGTAGTTTCAACGTGAAGCCTGTTGCATTTTCAGAAAAACTCCGGCGTTGGCACGGAGCACGTCCGCAGAAGGAGGCCGCGTATCTTTTGGGCATTCCACAAGCGACTTATAGCGCGTATGAACGGGGTTCGCGCCGTCCGCATCATAATTGTTGCGCCTGCTGCCTTGAGAAGAAAATGTTGCTGTTGGGAGCGGCAATCATTCACGCGCCAGTCCCGCTGTCGTCTGAAAGGCTGGTCACAAGTCAAGCGAACTAACGCTAACATGCCCGATCTTCTTGACCAGATTGCTGCCAGCTATCAGACCAATGCGCAACCGCGCCAGCCTGATTTACTCGACCAAATTGCGGGCCAACAAACGTCTTCCGGCGATTTGCTTGACCAGATTGCGGCGCAGCAACAGGGCACGACGGCTGGCGGGGCCTTTGGCCGGGCGGCGGCAACCAGTATTGCGCCGTCGTTCGGAGCATTGGGCGGGGCGGCAACGAGCGCGGCCATTGGCGCGGCGATCCCCGTGCTTGGTGAAACCGGCGTTGGCGAAATTGGCGGCGCACTGGTGGGCGCACTGGTGGGCGCACTGGTGGGCAGCATCATGGCCAATAAAGCCCAAAGCGAGGTTATTCACCGGATTGCGCCCAATACTTACAACACTTTAGAGCGTTATCAGCAGGAAGATTTAAAGGATCACCCGGTAGCAACGGCTTTGGGCAACTTGGCCGGTGGCCTGCCAGCGTTTCGGCTTGGAAGTCCCGTGCAGGCGGCGCGCACGTGGCTCGCGAAATTGGGAAGCGACTGCGCCGCAATAGATTTATGAAAGACGATGGTTATGACCCAGGGTTATTCATCAAGATGTCATCAGCACTGTTCGCAACGATGCTGTCAGCGGGAGTCGTTTTAGTAGAAGCAAACAAATTTTCAAGATGGAGCCAGATTGGAGACGCCGAGCGTTTTTGGAGCGTTTTTGCGTTAAGCTACGCGGCCTTGCTGGCTATTTTGGGATATATTTTTGCCGTTGCCGGATGGTGTATGGCCGGTTTCATCCACGCCGCCTTGATGTTGGGAATCGCCGGGTTCTGTTTTTATTTGTGGTCAGGTAATTTGAATGCTCCGCTTGCTGACAGTCCCGCCGCAGGGATTATCGCCATCGCGACATTGGTCTATTTCATTGTTGGAGCCTTGGCGGCGCTCTTTGGGCTTGGAACGGCATATCTCCTCTTTGGGAAATCCGCCAGAAATGGTCAATGAAAGCCAGCCGCCAATTTTTTTATGGATCGCTGTTGGCGTTTGCATGACACATAGTGAAATCAAAATTGAAGGTTGTGTGCTTGGCTGCGCATTTCATGTTATTTGCCGGACGCCAAAGCCGGTCTCTTCAACGGTAATATTTCCTCAATGCCGATGGCAATTTGCCGGTTTTCAAGGCGGGTTCAAACATTCGCGGATCGGATTCGCCATTCAAAGTCACCACCTTGCCCGCGTCGAGCGCCGCGACGGGGACGCCGTCGCGCAACAAAACGCGGTTGCGCCACAGCGACGGAATGCGTGAACCGGGCGTCAAAATGCCCACCAGATTCAGCGGGTCCGAGCCGCTCAACGAAACCAGCTCATGCGACGGCTCGGTTTTGCGCATGGAGCGCAAATGACCAATGGCTTCCGGCAACGCGAATTGTTCGCCACTGACCCCGCTCACAAAGTGGCCTCCGCGAATCTCTCCCCGCGCTTCCATTTGCCGGTAAATCCGGCCCAATTCAAACCATGAAACGGATAACGCTTCCCGGTCCAAAAGTTTTCGGAAGATCACACCGTAACGGCGCAGCAAGACGCGGGCAAAAGCGTTCATGGCCTGAGGGTCCGCCGGCTCGTCATCGGACGCGGCGGGCGCGCTGATTTGTCCCGGCGCGCAGGGCCGCAACAATGACCATCGCCCGGCGAACTCGATGCTGGTGATCACGCGATGGCGCCGCGGACGCCCCGACTCTCCGAATCGTTCCCGCTTTTCCGGCGGTGTCAATAGGGCGCGCAATCCTTCAAAACTGTCCGAGGTCGCCCAACCGAGCGAGACCAGTTCCCCGAGCGCCTGCTCCACCCGGGATTTGAGCAAACCGGTTTGCCGCGCGATTTCGCCAAAAAATAGCGCGCCCTTTTCCGCCAGGGCTTTCAAAACCGATTCCGTTTCCGATGAAACGATTGACCGCGGTTTCCTGGCCAGTTGCAGCCAGTGCGCGGCGTTGTCACGGCTGAAGATGGAGATGGGACTGGAGCGCAGCGGCGGAAAACCCCGGGATTTCCGGTCCGAGAGGGCCGACAGCCTTCCCCAGCCAAATCTTCCAGTGAAACATAGCTGGTCGAGCCATCGCGGATCATAATCTTTGACCCGCGCCGCAAGGATCGCCGGTTCCCAGGCCGCCGCCGGCAATTCGTAACCGTCGAGCAACTGCAAGATGGCGTCCAGGCCGGTGATGTCCTCCATTCGGCGCTCCGGAATAGCCCGCTGCCAGGATAACAGAAACCGTTGAAAATCCGCCGCCGTGACCGGCTGGATTTCCGCGCGCAAACGGTTGATGGTGAGGCGATGGATGCGGGCCAGCAATCGCCGGTCGCACCATTCGGTCTCCGCCGTCCCTGGATGAAATTTGCCGCGCAGCACGAACCCTTCGGCCTCCAACGCCAACAGCGCCTGTTCAATGGATGAGACCGGCAACCGAAAAAATTCCGCCAGGGCCTTTACCGTAACCGGGCCAACGCTTTCCATCCGTCCGCGCACCAATTCTTTTAGCGCTTCCTCCGGCGTGGACGGCTTTCGCCCCGCCAGACTCAAAACCTTCGGCGAACGAATTGTCCGTTCCGGATAGGCCTCGCGGACCTGGGCCATTCTTTCCGACGCGAACCAAAGCGGCGGCTCGACCATCGCCGCTACGCGGTTTTCACCCATCAAATCCTCAATCCATTTCCCGGCATCCGGGTGACACCGTTTCAATTCCTCCGTTGTCGCCACGCCCAATTGGAGGACCGCATCGTGCAATTCATCCGCGTTTAGCGCCCGCGGCCAGGCTTCCTCGCAAACCCGTTCAATTGCCGCGGCATCCAAAATCCCCAATTCATTTCCGCCCGGCTCGCCCGCGCGCCGGGTCTGCACGGCATGCGCGCGGCGTTCCTCCAGCGGCGCGTTGTCCAGAAACGCGTAAGGACGGGCGCTGAGGATTTCCGACGCCAGGGGCGAGGGTTCGGGCAGGTCGCGGGCGATGCATTCGATTTCGCCGCGTTCGATCCGACGAAGCAACTGTTCCAGCCCGTCAATATCCATCGCTTCCATCAGGCAATCGTCAATCGTCTGCCGGACCAAAGGATGGTCCGGCACCTGGCGGTCGCCGGCAATATTTTCCAGGCAGGCCAGTTGGTCTGGAAAGACCGCCGCCAAAAGGTTTTCCGCTTCCATGCGCTGAAGCGGAGCGGCGATTCTTCGTCCGCCGCGCTGCCGCGGCAACGCCAGCGCGCGCGTCGCGTTCCAACGCCAGCGAATGGGAAACATCGGCGAATCCAGCAATGCCTGCACCAGAATGTCCCGCACCGTGTTGCTGTTGAGATAGCGGAATACCTCCTCGATCGGAAATGAATGTTGCGTGCCCAGCGACAGCACGAT
>JBOHXA010000372.1:0-1130 GCA_050737335.1 Limisphaerales bacterium
CTTGGATTCTCGCCCGATCCTGACGGTGGGGAAAACCACTTGTTTTTGCTATTGGACTAGGTGGAAACAAGGCTTACGTTCCCTGACACTGACATGAACATGCGGTTTCCCGCGCCGAACTTTTGAATAAACTTGGTTAAACGACCGCTGCACACTGACGGTCGAAACAGTTGAACACCTGACACGAGGGTGATTTGCGAATATGCCGAAACATCGCATAGAGCGGTTTTATTACCGCAACGGCCAAGTCCGCATGGAGAACAGGGAGGTGGATGGGGAATTTCACGGCCTTTGCCGCACCTGGCACTACAACGGCCAACTGGCCAAGGAATCGCGCTACCACCTCGACAAATTGCACGGCGTCAGCCGGGAATGGAATGCCAAGGGGCGGTTGCTCGGCTCATTCACGATGTATCAGGGCACCGGGACAACGCGTCACTGGCATGAAAACGGACGGTTGCGGATGGAAGCGAATTTGGTGGATGGTAAACTTCACGGGCGCACGCGGGCGTGGCTGCGAGATGGGACGTTGGTTCAGGAGAATTTTTACATCGGTAACCTGGACGCAACCCGTGCCGCCTATCTAAAAGCCGCGCGCCAAAATCCCGATTGGCCGCAATACAACGGGCAAACTGCTGGTCGAGTGGCGCGCGGGGATCGCGCCCTGAAGCTCAAAGAGCACGAATTGTTCATGGAATCCCTTCTGGAAAAAAAGCATGCCGAGGCCCGGCAATGGTTGAGCGAGACCGAACAACCTGATCTTCGCTCGCTGGCAAGGTTCCGCACCGCAAAAGCGGCGCTTTATTTTGTGGAATCGCTATACGCCGCCGGTGCCGAAACCGTCATTGCGGCCCTCATTTATACAGGCAGACGGGGAAAACAATTTGCCGACCGGCTATTGGTTAAACTACCGAAAGCATCGGCAAAACGGAAGGCACTGCGCAAAATTTGTCAGGACCTGTGCGATAAACGGGGCGGCGCAATGTTGCCGGACGAGCAAGATATGGGTGAAAGCCACCTCTTTTTGAATCTGGAATGAAACCGCTTCCGCTTCCGTCAGCGGCTCGTCGCGCGGCGATGCGGTTGAGTTGGTCACGGTGATCTCATTACCATAAGCATCCGATCACGAT
>JBOHXA010000373.1:0-2439 GCA_050737335.1 Limisphaerales bacterium
CAATATTCGCTGTCTTCCCGAAACGTAAAGGAGATACGGCTGACCCTGTTTCCGGTGGATTTAAACAAGGCGGTGAATTTTTCGACGATCCCGGTAATGTATCAGAATCAGCCTGACTGCGTTCAAGCAATTGATTTGAAGGGGATGAAGCCGCTGAGAAAGTGGACGCGCAAACTGGACCACACGTATGATTATGCGCCCACCAACGCTTTGGTGCGGTTGAACAGGAAATTAAAACCGGGCGCATACGTCCTGGAGGCGCGGGCCGGCGGTCAAAGCAGCCGTACTCTCGTCCTGGTGACCGATGCGGCATTGGTTTTGAAAAGTTCAGACCGGTCCGCATTGATCTATTTTTGTGACGCGTTAAACAGCGCGCCTATCACAAATGCCCCGGTAAAACTCTGGACGGTCTCGAACGACAACAACGTCAGGCATTCACGAGCGTATGATGGCATCACCGATTCAAATGGCGTCGCCGTCATTCCTTTAGAGGCAACCAAGCAGTTTAGCACCCTCTATGCCACAGCCCGGAGCGGAAATCGGCAGGCGTTTGTCAACGGCAATTGTTACAGTTTTGGCGAGGACTCGAGTCCCTGGCGCATCTACGCGTTTACCGATCGCCCGGCGTATCGGCCCAAAGAGATGGCGCATTGGGAACTCATCGCGCGCCAATACAACGGTTCGGTTTATTCGACTCCATCCGGACGAACCATCGAATATGACATTTGGGACCCGCGCGGCGCGAAGGTGAAATCGGGGAAGATAAAGCTTAACCAATTTGGCAGCGCATGGGGTTCTCTGGATCTGACGGAACAAATGCCGCTGGGCGAGTACCGGGTGGAATTCTGGAAGCCTGGCCATCATGACGCGATTGGCGGGGCGACACTGTTTCGGCTCGAAGAATATAAATTGCCTGAATTTAAAGTAACGGTAGAGACCCCGCGGCAAAACGGACACCAAGAAACATTTCGGCTCGGCGACACCGTCGAAGCCACGATACAGGCGGATTATTATTTTGGCGGACCCGTGGCAAATGCGGATGTGAATGTCATCGTGCGCCAAAAACCATATTTCCATTTCTGGCATGAGCCGCGTCCTTATCCGTGGTTTTACCAGGGCATGGACTCTCCCAGGCAGTATGGCGGCTGGTATGGCGGCGGGCAAACCATTACCAATACCGTGCTCAAAACCGATGCGACCGGCAAGGCGACGCTCACGTTTGGCACGCCGCAAAATGCCGGCAATGACTTTGAATATGATATCGAAGCGCGCGTGACGGACGCTTCGCGCCGCGAAATCACCGGCGAGGGATCGGTGCGCGTGACACACCAATCGTATTACGTTTATGCGAAACCGGAGCATAACCTTTATTTGCCGCACGACAAAGTAACGGTGAATTTCAAGGCACTGGATGCCAACGACGAGCCTGTGCAAGTCAGCGGCGATGCAAAGGTGACGCGCGATTATTGGTATGAGGTCTGGCTCGCGCCCGATGGCCATGAAGTGAAAGGCGATGAGCTAAAAGCACTCGAGGCGAAATACAAAACATGGCCGCCTCCGCCCGCCCGCCGGGACCAAACAGATTGGGAATTAAAATTCCGCGGCTACGAACATGACGATATTCTGACACGGCATTTAACCACAGACACCAATGGCGACGCCGAACTCAGTTTCGCGCCGGGGCGAAAAGGCTATTTTCATATTACGTGGATGGGCCGTGACGCTCCCGCTAATCATCTGCCGCAGGCGATCAACGCCGATGCCACGATCTGGGCCGTAAACAATCGCACCACCGAGTTGGGCTATCGCACCGGCGGCGTCGAAATCATCGCCGATAAAGACACATTCCACGCGGGAGGAACCGCGCCGGTGATGCTGGTGGCGCCGTCAGCCGGGTGTTACGTTCTGCTCACGGTTGAAGGGCAGGGAATCTATCATTACCAGGTCGTTCACATGGACGGGACGGTGAAGCTGGTCAATCTACCCATAGACGAAAGCGACGTTCCCAATATTTTTCTCGATGCGACGCTCGTGAGGGACCGACAGATTTTTACGGACCAAAAACAAATTGTCGTGCCGCCGGTAAAAAATTTCCTGAACGTGGAAGTGAAAGCCGACCGCAACGATTATGAGCCGCGCGATGAAGGGACGCTGACCGTCACCACGCGCAATGACGCGGGTGAACCCGTTTCCGCCGAAGTGGCGCTCAGCCTCGCGGATGAATCCGTATTCTACATCCAAAACGATTACGCGGGGGATCCTCGGCAATTTTTCTTCGGGACAAAGCGCTACCAGCAAATCCAAACGCAATCCACAATGAACCAAAAGACCTATACAAGGCTCGTGAAATGGAAAGGTCAGCTAATTGATGATACGGAAAAAGAACGGTTGGAGGAGCAGAGCCGGATTGGAGAACAGGCCTGGGGCGGCGCAATCGGC
>JBOHXA010000374.1:0-14867 GCA_050737335.1 Limisphaerales bacterium
GTTCAGGCGGCGGTTTGCAAAACCGCAGACGCTGGTGCGACTCCAGCACGGGATTCCAACGAGCATAAGTGTTGAGAGATACACGCCGGTCTTCCAAAGCGGAATACAGGGCGCGCTACCCTGATGCTCGACCATTTTTCGCGACGCGAAAACCGGTGTCGGTCAGGACTTCACAGGCCTGGCTGCGGTGGTTCAACTCCGCCTTCGTGTCGCGTTCGGGTTGCAAACTTTGACAATGAAGTCCCGGCCCTTAACCGGCGAGAACACGGTGCGAATCCGTGGCAACCCACCAATTGCCGATGTGGCTCAGTAGCGACAGCAGCAGTTTTGTAAACTGCCGGGCATTGCCCCACGAGAGTGCGAGTCTCTCCGTCGGCCCCATTTCGCATCCGTGGTGAAATTATTATCATCCTCCGCTTCGAACGGAGAGTTTGCAGGTGGGAGTCCTGCCGGATGCACCAACTTTTGGCGCGTTAGCCCAACTACAAGAGGCGCTCCGCTTAGCCGGAACGATTCAGTTGGATTGATGGCTTGGAAGCCATCTCCGCTTCACAATCAATGCCCAAACGATGAGTCAAGAAACCAATTGGCCGAACCGTTTGGCTCACGGTCTCAACTGCATAGCAGTTGGATTTATCGCATTTGCAGCCTTGAATACCAACGACTTGTGAAATCATCAGCCTAATGCGAGCACTTGGTCTGAATCGTTCCGGCTAAGGCAAGGAGGGATGCTGGTCATTCAAAGCTAATCGGCCATCGCCGATTCATTAGACATCAATGACATCATCGTCATCCGTCTTTTTATTCCGCGGCGGACCGCGGCGGACCGACAATTTTGAATTGCCCGTCGTTATATTTAAGAACGTCGAGATGATGCTGATAATCAAAGCGCCGACGAAGGCGAAAAGGAAACTGTCCACCTCGAAATAAGGCGCCAGCACAGTGCCCACCAGATAAAGCAACAGCGCATTGATGACCCACGTAAACAAACCCAATGTGACGATCAAAAAAGGCAGCGCCAGCAACATCAAAATGGGGCGGACAAAGGAGTTTAGAATCCCCAGCAATAACGATGCGCTGATCAAATACACCGGCGCTTTGAAGTGGATATGCTTGTGCAAAATCAAGGCGGCAATCCACACCGCGAGGGTGTTGATCAACCAGTTGCCTAGAAAATGCAGAAATCGTCGCTGGCCCCGCTGCATTCCAAAACTTGCGCCAGCCTGGACGGAAAAACAAGAAAAGGTTTCAAAGGGTCCTTGCGCGATCAGCGGCCTTCGCCGGGCTGTGAATTCCGACGTGAATTCGCCCTGCCCCTGAGGTAATCGTAAAGCACGCACAAAAAGACGATGACTAACAGCATGATATAGCCCAACCCAAGGGCGAGGAGCCATTTTTGCCGCCCTTTGATCCCAGGCTCAAGCACCGCAAATTGGGGCGTCCCGGGATCATAATAGACGTAGGTGATTTTGCCCCTCGGGTAGTTCCGCAACCACGATTCGGCGTAGGCCCGGCTGTAAATGTGGTCCTGCGTGTCGAAATCAATTCGCGCGCCCGCGAAGCACTGGCCGCCAATCGTGTACAGATAGACCACGTTCGGAACAAATCCAAAAGAGCCTTTGGCTTGATGCGCTCTTTCAAGGTAGCATCGCGCTATCACTGCTGTGGTCCGCGGCCAATGCCTGCTTCGCGCTTCGCGAAAGAATTTCTGCGTCCTGAATCCCATCAGGGCAATGACCATGGCCAGGACCAGAAGCAGTAACTTGTGTTTGAAAAACGTTATAGGCATATGAAGCCGGTCATTGCAAAAGATTGGACACCTGACGCGATTGGACTATTGTACAAAGAAATCATTTGAAACCGATGAAAAAGCCATTCCTGATTTTGCTCGTAACAATCCTGAATTTTGCGCCTCTATTGGCTCGGGACAATCCTGCGGCCAACCCGACGCGCCACAGGTTTCGCAAGGATCGCGAAGCAGTCGTAATCCAACCGCGCCGCAGACATCATCGTCATCATAGGCGTCACCGTCATCACCATCATCATCATCGGTTTGTTCGCGTTCTAATTAGTTGTGGCGCGCGTGCATCTGCGCCCCCTGGCCCGGTTCCGGGCTGACGAGTCTTTATGCCCTTTTCATTTCGCGCTCAATGGCCCGAGCGCCTGCAGTTTCTTTTGCGCCGCCTGGTCGTCGGGTTCCAATTGCAGCGCCTGTCGGTAGCATTCGGCAGCGCCCTTTTTTTGGCCTAAACGAACGAGGGTGTCGCCCAGGTTGACCGCAAATTTCGCGTTATACGGGGAATTTTGCAGGGCCGCATAAAATGCCTTGGCGGCTTCCGCGTAGTGGCCCTGCATGAACAGAACCGAGCCAAGGTTGTTTTGAGCATCCGCAAAATCAGGTTTGACCTTCAGCGCCGCCCGGAAATATGCGATGGCATTGGTGATTTGCTTGCTTTGCGCCAGTGCCATGCCGAGATTATTCATCACGTCGGGTTGGTTCGGACGGGCTTCGAGGGCGCGCTGGTAATGCCCGATGGCCTCGGGCCAATCGTGGAGGCGCGCGAAGGCGTTCCCGATGTTATAGAGGGCGGTAGGGTCGCCCGGTGCCATCTTGCCCGCCCTTTTATAGTAATCAAGCGCCTTTTTAGCGTTCCCATTTTCCGAATACCAAAAGCCCATGTTCAGTTCGGCAAAATAATTGTCTTTAGTCACCGCCAGCGCATGGCCAAACAGGGAATAGTCATTTTTCCATGTACGGACCTGGTCCTGTGCTCTCAAGGCGCTGGCAATAAATAAAAGCACGGACAGGGAAAGAAGCAGCGGACGCGGCGGTCGCAAGACGCGGCAAAGCTCGCCCACGCCCCAAACGACCATCACAAGGATGCCAATCATGGGCAAATACGCGTACCGATCGGCCATGGCCTGCTCGCCTACCTGGACCAATCCGATCACCGGAACGAGCATTCCGGCAAACCAAAACCAGCCCGTCAGGAGCCATGGAAATTTTTTCCCTGTGGCGAAGGCCAAAATGCAAAGACCGGCAAACAGGATCACAGACAGGAAGACGATGAATCCTGGCCAATAACCGGGGTAGGGATAGATTGCCGCCAGATTGATGGGCCAGAAAATTTTGCCAAGGTAACGGGCATAGGAAACCAACGCGTTTCCAATCCGGGCATCCAATGGGATAACCGACAATGGAACAACGGCCTGGCCGTTTCGCTGGACAAAAAATGTTACCGCGGACGCGACGGCCGTGAGGGCGAAGAAGGGAATTTTTTCCAGCAAAATACGCAGGTCTCCCTTCGTCCACCGTTGGCCCCGCACGAGCCCGATTCTTGGAATGTTGAGGCGTTGCAAGGGCCAAAAATCCAGGAGTAGCAGGACAAAAGGAAATGTTACGAGCATGGGTTTGGACATGAGGCCGCACCCGAAGAAAAACAAGGAGAGCGCGTAAAATATCCACCTGGATTGCGGATTGGCCGCTGCTGGAGAATTCCCATGAGATGGAAGCAATTCCACGTAGCGCGCGTAACACAGCAGGGCCAGCAGGCCAAAGAAGCCGCTGAGAACGTCTTTGCGCTCAGAAATCCATGCGACCGATTCCACGTGCAGCGGATGAATCGCAAAGAGCATGGCCAGGGCCGCGCTGCGCCAGATGGCGCCGGTCATCCGAAGGAACGACAGAAAAAGCAAAATGGAATTGGCCGCGTGCAGCAGCACATTCGTCAGATGCGGCGCGGCCGCGCCCGGACCAAACAGGGTCGCGTCCAACATCAGCGACAGCCACGTGAGCGGATGCCAATTTGCATATTCGCCGCTGGTGAATGCCCATTGAACGTTCGGCCAGGTCAGGCCGCCCAGGACGTGCGGGTTGCCGAAGAAATAGCCCGAATCGTCATAGTCCACGAAGCTGTAATTGCGAACGGGAAAATAGACCGCGAGCGTCGCCAGTGCCAGAACCAGGCAGATAAATCCCGGATTGCAAAGCGGACGTAACTGGCCGGCTGATTGGTTCACACCTGAATGAAAACCAATTGGCAATTGGATTGCAAACTGGATTATTGGATTAGGGAATCCTGAAGTAAATCGGCGCTAACCAGCAAGTCCAATACCAAATGTGGGCACGCTCACGGCTTAGACAAATTCCAATTCCTGCCGGCGCGGCAGAAGGCCGCGCTCGAATGCCAGCCCCAGGAAGCGCCGGATGCTCTCACGCCCGCGCTCGCCGTAATCCAACGTCCAATGATTGACATACATTCCCACAAATTTATCCGCCAGGTCGCGCCCCATGTCGCGCGCAAATTGGAGCGCGTGTTGCACGGCTTCCGGACGATGGTCCAGGCTGTATTGAATGCTTGCAGTGACAATGCCCGAGACGGCGCGGCGCGTCTCCACCGAAAATTTTTTATGAACCACGTTTCCGCCCAGTGGAAGAGGCAATCCATCGTTTTTGCTGTTCCACCAGACGCCCAGGTCTTCGCAAACGACGAGACCTTCGTTTTTATACGTCAATTGGCCTTCATGAATAATGAGACCCGCGTCAGCCTGCCCGCTTTTGACAGCATGGAAAATCTGGTCAAACGGCACCACCACATAGGAAAAATCCGCCGCGGCTTTTTCCAGCCACAATTGCAGCGCCAAAAAAGCGCTGGTCATTGTTCCCGGCACCGCGATTTTCTTTGCGGCGATTTCCGCTCGCGACCATCTCTCTTTTGCCACGAGCATCGGGCCGTAGCCGTCGCCCATGCTGGCGCCCGAGGGTAATAGGGCATATTTGTCGCTCACATAGGCATAGGCATGAATGCTGACCGCGGAAATGTCCAACTCGCCGCGGGTGGCGCGTTCATTGAGAGTCTGGATGTCCTGCAAAATGTGCTGAAACTCAAAACCCTGCGTCGGAATCAAATGGCGGGCCAGCCCATAAAACATGAAAGCGTCGTCCGGATCGGGTGAATGGCCAAGCGTCAATGTCGTTCGCTGCATCGCCGAAAGTTAAAGGATGCTATTTTTTCCGCAACAATTCCCGCTGCCAATTCATCAGCGAGGGCGCGTAATTGTCCCAGTCTCGCGCCAAATCTCCCAGGACCGGCCGGCTCGCGATGAGCGCTGGATCAATCCCCAGTTCATTGGCCCGCGCGTCGCGGATTTTTTCCAATTGCCGGTACCGACGGAATTCGGCTTCGGAGGGGCGCTGGAAATGGTGCCGCAACGCTTCGGGTTGGGCATCGGACGGGGCCGCAAGACCGGCATGCAGCGCTTCCAACAGGGCGGCCCGCCGGCGCGGAGACAACTGTCGCGGCAATAAATTATCGACGGGGCCGTTAGCGGCCGCCACAGCGGCGATGTTCACCAGCTTCTCATGATTGAGAATGAAAAAGGGAGGCCGATTGGCCCGGACGGCTTCGCGTTCGCGCCATCGCCATAATTCGCGGAGCACCGCCAGTCCCAGGCGATTGAGCCGCGAGCTGCCTTTGACCCGCCACATCAAATCCAGATCAATCACCTGCGGCCGGGCGCAATGATCAATGAGCCGCGCGCACGATTCCTGGTGCCATTGCAAACGCCCTTCAGCCGCAAGTTCTGACCTCAACTTGTCGGCCAGCGCCTTGAGGTGATGCGTGTCCGCGCGGGCGTATTTCTCCATGCGCTCAGTAAGGGGCCGCTGGGCCCAATTGGCTTTTTGGGACGCCTTATCCAGCGTGACGCCAAGAAACTTTTCCACCAGGGCGCTCAGGCCAAATTGGCGCTGGCCAAGCAGACGCGCCGCGAGCATGGTGTCAAAAATGGCCGACGGGACAAACTCATGGTGCTTTTCGAGCAGGCGCAAGTCATAATCGGCGCCATGCATGATCAGTTCGTGCGCGTTGAGGGCGTCCAGGAACGGAGTCAGGTTAATCTTCGAGAGCGGATCAATCAGCCAATCGTCGCGAGCCATGCTGATCTGGATGAGGCAGAGTTTTTCAGGATAGGCATGGAGGCTGTCCGCCTCGGTGTCCAGCGACACCCAATCGGCGGAGCGCAATTCCGGCAAAAAGGCAGTCAGTTTTTCCTCAGTATCAATCACGTTGCGTGCAAAGAACGCTTTCAGGCAATTGCCAGCTTGCAAAACGCGGGCCTATTTTTACCATCGAACCATGAATCTTGCCAATGCTTTTTCATTCTGCGCGAAAAAACATTCCGCTAAAACCGCGATTTATTTCGGCGAAAAGGAAATCTCATATGCCGGCCTTTTAGCTCAATCCCACGCCGTGGCGCGGCGGTTGCACGGTGACCTGGCGGTCAAGCCGGGAGATCGCGTGGCGATTTGGCTCAAGAATTGCCCGGAATTTATCGCCGCCGTCTTTGGAATCCTCCACGCCGGCGGGGTCGTCGTGCCCATTAACAGTTTCTTAAAACCACCCGAGGCCGGTTACATCCTCAATGACGGCGGCATTGACGTTCTTATTTCGGACCAGGAAAGGGGTGCGCAAACGTCCCAGTTGGCCGCGGCGCGCTCAACATTGAAAATGCTTCAAGCCGAGGAGTTCGCGGAGCTTCCCGGCGCCGAGGCCGGGCCGGGGGAAACCGGCCGCAACGAAAAGGATCTTGCCGTCATCATTTACACTTCGGGCACAACAGGCCGGCCCAAGGGAGCAATGCTCTCGCACGGGAACCTCTTGCACAACGTTGAAAGCTGCCGCATCGTCCTGGCGACGGTCGAAGACGATTCCCTGGCGGTCATCCTGCCGCTGTTTCATACCTATATGATGACCGTCGGAGTTTTTCTGCCGTTCACGATTGGCGGCTCGATTGTTTTGGTCAAATCCCTGCACCCGCCCCGGGCGATGCTTCAGGAAATTTTTTCCCGCCGGGCGACGATTCTGCCGGCGGTGCCGTCGTTCTACCGGATGCTGGTGGGCGCGCAATTGCCGCTCCCGCTGCCCATCCGCGTTTTCATCAGCGGTTCGGCGCCCTTGCCGATGCAAACCCTGCGCGAATTTGAGCAAAAATTCAGGGTTCCGCTCATCGAAGGTTACGGCTTGAGCGAAGCCAGTCCCGTGGTCTCAAAAAATCCCATTAAGGGGCCTCACAAGGCCGGCTCGATTGGCATTCCGATCGCCAATGTGGACATGAGCGTGCAGGATGACCAGGGCCGCATTTTGGGTCCAAATGAATCCGGGGAAATTTGCGTGCGCGGCGGCAACGTCATGGTGGGCTATTGGAATCAGCCCGAAGAAACCAAAAAAGCGTTCCGGGATGGATGGCTTCTCACCGGAGATATCGGGCATCGCGACACAGATGGTTATTACTACATTACCGATCGCAAAAAGGACATGCTCATCGTCAATGGCATCAACGTCTATCCGAGGGAAATCGAGGAAGTCATCTATCATTTTCCCGGCGTGAAGGAAGCAGCCGTCATTGGAGTCAAGGATGAGCGGCGGGGGGAACAACCCGTCGCTTTTGTTTCGCCTGCCGAAGGGCAAAGTTTGGATGAAACCGCGCTCCTTCAGTTTGTCCGCGGCAAACTGGCTGATTATAAAGTGCCGAAAAAAGTGGTCCTCATGCCCGCCCTGCCGAAGAATGCCACTGGAAAAACGCTTAAGACGGAATTGCGCAAATTGGCCGCGGATTTTTGAGCGCGGTGTCCGGGCCGACATGGCGAACATTGGCGAATATACGATTTCTGGAGTAACGCTCAATAAGTCCCTGATTTCTGGAATGGAGGGGTCCCTCGGGCCTCGCGATTTCGAGGAATGACCCGTTCGACTTGCATTGCGTTAATGGAACCGTCGGTGATGGCGGTGAAACACGACAACCGGGGCGACTGTCAACGCCTCGCTGATGTCCGGTTGGCTGATCCTCAAACCTCGACTGTTACGCGTAAGAAGGTTGCGATAATCAAGGTGGCATTCTTGTTCGGACTTTTGTTGTGATTCTTAAAAAGAGCTTCTAACTCCTTCTGCAGATCGGCGCCCCGTCCGTTCTTCTCCGCGGCATCGAATGCGTTCATTGTCGGTCCGTAATATCTGCGGAAGTCGTCCACTATCGCCGCAGGCGATTTCGGAGAACTGAACGTAACCGTATCCCGGATACAAGCTATTTTATCACGGGCAGCTCCGGCCGCGGTGAATCGTTCGATGACGGTGTCCTCCATACCCCAGGCCATGGGGCTGACGAAACCTTCCGGCGGCGGCGGTGTGTAGGCCGAGCTGATTTTTAAAATTTGCGCCACCAGCGTTGGGTCGTTCGGAATCCAGTTGGCCATGACGACACGGCCCCCGGGACGGGTAACCCGGACCATCTCCCGTGCGACATCAAATGGCCTGGGCGCAAACATTGCGCCGAAAAACGACATGACAAGGTCGAAGGTCTGGTCCGGAAACTCGCTCAGGTTGCTGGCATCGCCTTTCTGAAATTTGCAATTGGCCAGTCCGTATTCCCGGGCTCGTTTGTTTCCGGCGTCAACGATGTAGCGCGCTATATCAATACCCAGGACGTCCGCCCCGAGTTTTGCCGCCGGCAGCGCAGTCGTTCCATCGCCGCATCCAAGGTCCAGAACTTTAAGCCCCTTGGTGATGCTGATTCGTTGTACGATTGCCTCGGCACTTTCACGGTACGTTTCGGCAATGCGGGTGAAGTCGCCTTTTTCCCAGAGGGCCTGATTTTGATTTGAGGATGGAGTCATAATGAAGTGAATTTAGCCACAAATGGTCACAGATGAAACTCGGATTTTTTGACCGGATGGACGGACGGGATTTAGGCGACAAAGTTTGATTCGCGCCGCGCATGGAGTCACGGTCAGCGGCAAGGCGCCGGGGAATTGAGCCATTTACTGAGATTCTCAGCTCTTTGCCGAAAGATTTTCCAACGCCGATATTGGTGGTGTAACACTTGTCTCGCCGATTTCCGTCCCGTCTTGACGAAGTACTCGAGCGGCAAACGGGTTTGCATGTCTGGTAAATGGCAATCGCCGCGGTCTCACCATCCCGCGACGACTAGTTTGCCTATCGAATGTCCCGATTCGAGGCGCGCATGCGCCTCGCGCAGATTGGCGGCGTTGATGGGCGTGAGTGTGTCCGCGAGGGTGGTCCGCAGCTTTTTGGCATCAATCAGCGCGGCAACCTCGTCCAGAATCAGGCCTTGAGCGTTCATGTCCGGCGTTTGGAACATGGAACGGGTGAACATAAACTCCCACGCCACCGCCGCGCTCTTGCTTTTGAGCACGTTTAATTCAATCGGCCCTTTGTTTTCGACGATGCAGACGATCTTCCCCTGTGGCCTGATGAGTTCAGCCATGACGCTCCAGTAAATATCGGTGTTGGCGAAATTGGCGATGAAGTGGACGCAGGCAAAATTGAGTGCGCCCAATTGGGTCGGCAAATGCTGGCGATGGTCCACGACGTGGTTTGCGCCCATGGACGTGACCCACGCCTGTGTTTCCGGGCGCGACGCGGTGGCAATGACGACCAGGCCGGCCATCCGCGCCAATTGGATGGCAATCGAGCCGACGCCACCGGCGGCGCCGATGATTAAAAGTGATTGCCCTTGATTTCCGCCGTGCCGGTCAATGTGGACGCGATCAAAAAGCGCTTCCCATGCGGTGAGCGCGGTCAGCGGCATTGCTGCCGCTTCGGCAAAGGTCAGCGTGCGCGGTTTGTGACCGACAATCCGTTCGTCCACCAATTGAAATTCTGCGTTTGAACCTGGGCGGGTAATGTCACCGGCGTAATAGATTTCGTCGCCCGGTTTGAATCGTTTCACATTGAGTCCGATGGCCTCAACCACGCCGGCGGCATCCCATCCCAGCACGCGCGGGTTCTTTTCAACGTCCGGTTTCGGCCCGCGCACTTTCGTATACACCGGGTTGACCGACACCGCTTCCACGTGGACCAGCAAATCGTGATTGGCGGGGACGGGTTTCGGCAATGCGATATCAAAGAGCGACTGCGGATCGCTGATGGGCAGATAATTTGTCAGGGCTACGGCTTTCATGCGGCGCTGCGCCGCCTGGGCGCGGCAGTGGGAAAAAATCTGGACTGTCAGGCCATACAGTCAAATGAAAAGTGGCGGAACGAGCGCTGATCTCCCCCAGCCATGGCGCCCGGTACTGTCCGCGCCGCGTTCATCGTTCATCCAGGACCACGTGCAACTGGCCGGCGCGGTCCAGCCGCATGATTTCCTCTGTGTAACCTTTTCGGAAATTCGGGTTCTTGAACGGGTATCCCAATTCCACCTTCAATTTGCGATTGGACACACGCTTGTTGGTAAGGCCGCGCTTGCGGTCTTCGCTGACGTTTTCAGGATTTGGCGGCGGCGGATATTTTCCCAAAGCCGCGCCGAGCCATTCAAAGAACGTTCTTTGCCGCACCGGCTCATCGTCCACGGCGTTATATATTTCGCCGGGCCGTCCGCGCTTCAACGCGGCGATGATGCATCCGGTCACGTCGTCTTGATGGATCATATTTAGGAAACGCGAGCCGTCACCGTCCATGCGCGCCTCATTTTTCAGGAATTGCTTAAACCAATGGCCACGATCAGGCCCGTAGATGCCTGCGACACGCAAAATCACAACAGGAAATTTGTCACGATGAAACGCTTCGAGAAGCATGTTTTCAGTTTCGACAAGCACTTTCGAGGTTTCAGCGGCTGGTTCTGCCGGACTGGATTCCTTCACCTGAGACCCGTCGGCCTGTCCATAGACACTGGTGCTGCTGGTGTAGAGAAATTTTTCGGGCGGCGAAATTGACAGCCATTCGAGGAGCCGTCGTGAGCCTTCCAAATAAATGGACCGATAGTGATCGGCGTCACCCCCGGCGGAAACACTTAGAACGACCCACTTGAAATCGCGCGGCAGAGGTGCCAGTGTTTCGGGCTTTGTGATATCGGCAAAGAGCGGATGAATGCCCGCGGCTTCGATCTGGGCTTTCGTAGCGGCATCCCGGCGCAGTCCATGGACCTCGTGGCCCAGTCGCGCCAACTCGGCGCCCAGGCTCATGCCCACGTAGCCGCAACCAACGATAAGACATTTCATAGGCAATAATTTCCAACCGTCATTTTCAGGGTATTTGAATAGTCACGTTTTTGCCCACCAAATTTTCACAAGTCAATGCCGCGAAGTTTGAATTTTAAATCCACGTTGTTTTCGCAATACGGCGCCGCTTGCCCGGCCTCGGGAAGTGTCCTAGAGTGCAACCAATTAGGCAATAAGGTGAAAACGGACATTGAAACAATCCTCGACGTTCTTGAGAAAGTTCAGGCCCGTGCCGAAGAATTGCGGTCAACGGTCCTTCAACAACAGGCCATGATCAACGCCACGCTCCTTTGCCTCCGGGACCGCACGCAGTGCGACCCCAAAGAATTGGAAAAGCTGTTCCAATACTATCAAACCATCGTCCATCAACAACTTCTCAGGATCAACAAGGAACATGGCCCTTCCCCACAGTTCCAACTAGCCACAAAATAACGCGGCAAAGGTATGAACCGAAGCTGGCAAGGGCCCCATGCATCACAACGCTGTCCGCGCCGGCTTAATGTCGCCACCAGATCGCCGGACCCTTGCCGCCAAAACCGTCCGCCGCCTGGACTGTGATGGCAGTGGCAGAGCCTCTTGCGAAGAGCGCCATCGCTGCCGTCCCTTAAAGTTATGGCTTCTGCCGGTCGCGATCCAAAATGGGGGCCGGTTTCACGGCCTTCTCCGCCACGGCCGAAAGCGGGTCTGAATTGATATCGGGCGCCGCCGCGGTCCATTTGTCCATGGGAAAACGCTGCTGCAACTCGACGTAAGTCCACACCACTTGCGTTGGCTCATTGCAAGTGGCCAGAAAGCGCGTCAAATGGGTGATGCATGACTCAGCTGTTGTCTGCATGGAATAGGATTCTGGCGTGGGTGTACTGAAAATTTTTGTGCTGTTGCTTTTTTCAAATTCGCCCGCTTTTTTCAGATACCAATCATCCAGTTTCCTTCGCCCGTTTTCCAATTGCGACAAATAGGAGGCGTCCAGGCCCAGCGCTTCGGCCATCTGGTGCTGAGTCCATTGCAGCCGGTGCCGCAGGTCGCGCAGTTGTTTCGCCTTTTCCGTTTTGCTCGGAGATTTCTGGCTCATGTGTCCCTTTTGTTACTGTTGAACAAACTTCCTAATTCCTGACTTGATTCTTAATACTGCTTCCGCCCTCCCGCAAGTGAAATAGTAAAAAAAGATATGGACACGCTTAAGGCGCTGGCTTGATTCATGAAATAAGGCCCGCGCCTCCACCCTTGCGGAATGCCCGCCCTGCTTCATTAATCCGCTTTTCCCTTACTTAAAGTGTTGGTTTTGGATTCTTCCAGCCAGCCTTCGTCTTGCAAAATCTCCAGCAGCCGGGGGTCGTCGGCGGACAATGGCGGCAGCCAAAGGCCCAATTCCTTGCGGTTCCACCACAGATGCCGCTGATTTCCAGGGCGAGCGAAAGCGTAACTGTAAAGGATTGCCCGAATGTATTTTGGCGGTTTATTCGGAAATGGATTCTTGCCCAATAAGCTGAGCGCGCCCGAATCATTGTGCAAGAGTTTCCAAATCAAATTCAGTGTCCAGGGATAATCCGAGGGCGTGCCCATGGCCGCAAACCACATCTGCCAATCCAGCCGTGGTTGATAGGGCGCGATTTGGACCGGCCGATTGGCCACCGCGATCGGCTGCGCGCGATAAAGATAAGGCCGCCAATCCGCCGCGTTGTCCGGAACCCCCGCATCAGTCCCCTCAAAAACGATAGTGTACCGGACGCGTCCGACGGAGCCAAAAGCGCCGTAAGTATTGACAATATCCAGGGGATCAAATGATGTGTTCATTATCTGATTGGGCGAAATCAGATTTGTGACCGGCCAAATGCTGAGGACGGCCACGATGGCACCCACCACCCAGGCCACGCGCGTCGGCACAAGTGAAGGTTTCTCGGCCATGGCGGCGTTAACGGCGCGCCGGACCATAAAGGGCCCGAGGCATTTCGACCAAAATCTGTCGTCAAAACAGGCCAGGGCCGGAATAATCGTAAGCCAGTTCAAAAATGAGAGGTTGCCGCTAAAAATCAGGGTGACCTGAAATAGCACAATGATCACTCCGGCGATGCGGCGGCCGATGCGTGGATAAAAAACAAACCAGGGAGCGATGAGTTCGGCCAGGAAATTGAACAGCACCCCTGATTTGAGCGCCCAATGGGGGAGAAAACAAAACCAGCGGCTGAAAGGGCCGGGAATGGGTTGGGTTTCAAAATGATAATATAGCGCAGTCAGGTCACGCCAGCACGGATCGCCGCGCAGCTTAATGAGGGCCGCGCCGATCATGATGCGGAAAATCAGCCAGCGAAAGAGCCAGATGATAATCACCGGCGGACGATGTTTGGCAAAGGGCCGCGCATCCAGCCACGGGCATAGAAAGATGGCCAGGAAACCCGTTTCCAACATTTGAATTTCCCACCCGTAACCATACCAATCCTGTCCCACATGCACAAAGGACATGTACAGCGCCCACAGCGCAGCCATCATGAGTGCGTTGGCATAGCCGCAGACGACCACGCATGATAACGCAAAGCCGGTCCACGCGGTGATTTGCAGGGCCGCATCCGAATGCGCAAACCAGAAGAGGGATGGCAAATGGATAAAGCCATAGAGCCAGCCGTGGTCGGCGCGGATGCGGCTGAAAAACAGATCAAGCGGCGTCAGGCCGTTGGAGCCGATCAGGGGAAGAACCTGTTTGGCCGCAACGAGGAAGGCAATGGCATAAACGGCCCCGAGCAGACGCAGCATCACAAACCGCGTCAGCCAATATCTATGGACGCCTACTCCACTACCCGTTTGCCTTCCTTGCGGGCGTGATACTGTTCTTTGATCCACTTGTATGTTGCCGCCAGGCCCTTATTCAGGGTCGTGTTGGGCTGCCAGCCGAGGACCTTTTGGATGAACGTATTGTCGCTGTTGCGCCCGGCCACGCCCTTTGGCGCGCTCAGATCGTAATGCCGTTTCAGCGTCACCTCGGCAATCTTTTCTATTTTGGACAACAATTCGTTAATGGTGACCAATTCGCTCGAACCCAGGTTGATGGGGGTGGCAATCAAATCGTCGCAATGGGTAATCATGTCAATGCCCTTGAGGCAATCGTCAATGTACATGAAACTGCGGGTCTGGCTGCCGTCGCCCCAGATCATGATTTCGTGCTTGCCGCTGTCCAGCGCCTGGATGACTTTGCGGGAAAGAGCGGCCGGCGCCTTTTCCCGCCCGCCGTCCCACGTGCCGTGCGGGCCATACACGTTGTGAAAGCGCGCGACGAACGTTTTCATGCCGCGCTCTTGCCAATACTCCTCGCAGAACATTTCCGAAATCAACTTTTCCCATCCGTAACCGCGTTCGGCCATGGCCGGATAGGCGTCGGACTCCTTTAATGCCCGGACTTTCGGGTCCTTTTGCAACGTCGTGTTGTAGGCGCAGGCGGATGACGAGTAAAAGTATCGGCGTGCCCCCGCCTGATATGCCGCTTCGATCATGTGCGTGTTGATCAGCACGCTGCGAAGGCATTCGACGCGAAAACGCTCGATAAAGCCCATGCCTCCCATGTCCGCCGCCAGATTATAGACTTCCACTGCGCCTTCGCTAACGCGGTGGCAGTTGTCCTCCTTGCTGACATCTAGGCAGATATTTTCGACGCCGGGCACGTTCAGATACCACTCGTACACCGGCTTTTTATCCACCGCCCGGATGCGGTTAAATCCTTTTTTCTTGAAGTAGAGCGCCAAATTGCCGCCGATGAAACCCCCGCCGCCCGTAATCACGATCAAATCGTCTTTTTGCGTTGGTGGAGTTTTTTCAACGAGTCGCTTTTTGTTTTCCATAGAATTTGACCGCATTATAAGCT
>JBOHXA010000375.1:0-24811 GCA_050737335.1 Limisphaerales bacterium
GGCTACGGATGATGAAGGGGTGGCCACCGTCAATTTCTCGCTCAATGGCGCTCCTTACGGGCAGGCAATAATCAACGGCATCCATTGGAATACCGCGCAGCAGCCCTTGAAAGCCGGAACAAACGTCTTCTCGGTTTACGCCCGGGCGACCAATGGCAATTTTTCAGCCACCGACAAGGTGGACATTGTTTATGCGGTCAGCAACACCCTGATGGTTGTGACCAATGGCAATGGCGTGATTTCGCCCGATTACAACGGCAAATCGCTGCGCATCGGTGAAAATTACAGCATGACCGCCAGGGCGGCCAAAGGATTCATGTTTACCAACTGGTCAGCCGGTCCGGTCGGCGGGATTCCCGCGTTCTATTCGAACAAGTCCACGGTCTTATTTGCCATGGCCTCGAATTTGGAGATGCAGGCCAACTTCGTGGATATAAACAAACCGTTTCTCAGCATCACAAACGTCAAATCAGGAATGCTTTGGACCAATGCCGCGTTTACCGTCATGGGAAAAGCAACCGATAATGTGGCCGTGGCTGCCGTGTATTTTTCGCTTAACAATTCAGGTTGGTCCAACGTTGTCACCGCCAATAACTGGGCGAGTTGGCAGACCAACATCACGCTACACCCGGGCACCAATACCCTTGCGGCGTATGCCGTGGATACCAGTGGCAACCTCTCCGCTACCGACCGTGTGTCTCTGGATTATGTCGTGACGAACCAGCTACTGATTGAAACCTACGGTTTGGGCACGTTGTCGCCGAATTACAGCAATGTCTGGCTGCGAATCGGGCAGAATTACAAGATCACCGCTTCGCCGGCCCGGGGTTTTAAATTCGCCGAGTGGGTCACCTCGACCAATTTTGCCGGCGGCACGACGACCAATAAGCCGACGGTCCAATTTACGATGGCTTCCAATCTCACCCTTCAGGCTATATTTGCGGAGACCGCGCGGCCCACGCTGAGGATTTTATCGCCAACTTCCGGCGCTCGCGAGCCAAACACCACGGCCACGCTCACGGGCACGGCCAGTGACTTCTGGGGTCTGGCCATGGTGGCATATCAACTAAATGGGGGTCCGTCGCAACTGGCATCTTCGGCCAATGCCTTCAGAAACTGGACCGCCAACGTCCAGTTGAACCCGGGTACCAACTTCTTGAGCATCTATGCCATGAATCTGGGGGGCATCTTTTCGACCACGAACAAATTGACTCTTATTTCGACCAACGCCGTTGCCATGCAGTTCCGCCTCATTTCACGGGCCAAATCAGGCGCCGGATTTAACTTCACAGTCAGACTTACACCCGGCTTGAGCGGACGCATCCAGGTTTCGACCAATCTCATCAATTGGAACACTCTCACGAACTTCGCGGAAACAAATGGCATCATGAGTATTTACGACCCCGAGGCCACCCGGCCGCAACGATTCTACCGGGTCGTCGCGCCCTAAACCTGGAAGACAAAGCATAAAGACACAAAGGCCGAAGTCCGATATCCCGTAATTCGGCTTTCTCCCGCCAACAAGTTGAAAATCTGATTCAATTTGTTCCGCGGCGAGGGCGTGATAAAATAAAGGCATGACAAAATTGAAACGGCCCGGGCGCCGGAAGTTGCCGCGTTCATTCAAGGAGTTGACCCCGGCAAACCATTTTAAGCCGTCCACGTTTTTCCGGGAGTTGGTTTTGAAGGCCCTGGTAACTCCGCGAACGGGGGAACATCAAAGGCCCGTTTTTCCAAAACTCAAACACGGCCAGGTGGCGATCACCTGGATCGGCCACGCGTCCTTCCTCATTCAATTCACCGATTTGAGCGTTTTGATTGACCCGAATTTTGCGAATTGGCTGTTTTTTTTGAAGCGCCTCAAGCGCAGCGGCCTCCGGTTCCGCGATCTGCCGCCGATTGACCTGGTCCTCCTCACCCATGCGCATTTCGACCATTTTCATAGGCCAACCCTGCGAAAATTGCCCCATCCCAAAATCGGCATCATGCCACGCGGCGTCGCCGACCTGGCGCACAACCTTGGATTCTCGCGCGTGATTGAACTGGAATGGTGGGAAAGCTTTTCGCAGTCCAAATCCAATTGGAAAGTGACGTTCACGCCCAGCCAGCACTGGGGCGCCCGCACCCTCGCCGACCGGCATCGCGGTTACGGCGGCTTCGTTTTGGAACACCAGGGACGAAGAATCTATCACGCCGGAGATAGCGCGTATTTTGATGGTTTCAAGGAAATTGGGAAACGGCTTGCCCCCGAGATCGCCTTGCTGCCAATCGGGGCGTATCACCCTGACTCGTTTCGGGCGGTTCATATGGGACCGGATGAAGCGATCAAAGCGTTTTATGATCTGAACTCGAAACGCCTGGTGCCCATGCATTTCGGCTCATTTCGTCTTTCATTTGAAGACCTGGACGAACCATTGCGCTGGCTCCGGGAATTGGCCGCTCAAAACAAAATCACCGGCCGTTTGCAGGCGCTCGAGGAAGGGGTGCCGATAGTTTTTTGAAAAAGTTGCCAATTGCCCCGGCGCGGGCAAAATGGCGCCGTGCATTTTCGCGATAAAATCATCCCATGGAACGTGTTGCCGGAATGGCGAATCGCCTTCCGCGCCACCGGCAAAAAGCTGGTGGTGACCAACGGTTGTTTCGACATTCTGCATCGGGGCCACGTGACGTATCTCGAAGCCGCCCGGAGCATGGGGGACGGCCTTCTTGTGGGCGTGAACGGGGATTCCGCCACGCGCCAATTAAAAGGCCCAAACCGCCCCGTGAATTCGCAGGATGACCGCGCCGCGGTATTGGCCGCGCTGGAGAGCATCTCGGCGGTCTGCATTTTCCTGGAAACGACCGCGACGCAATTTTTGGAGCGCGCGAAGCCTGACATCTACGCCAAAGGCGGCGATTATGCCCCGGACACACTGAATCAGGACGAGCGGCGAATCGTCGAAGCGGTCGGCGCGAAAATCGAAATCATTCCGTTTGTCCCCGGCAAATCCACGACAGCCATTCTCGAGAAAATTTCACGGCTTTGAAAATACTCGTCATTTCCTTTGCCGGCATCGGCGACACGATTTTCGCAACGCCTCTGATTCATGAATTGCGCGAGAATTTTCCCGACGCGACCATTGACGCGTTTGTCCGCTGGGACGGCGCAAAGACCCTGCTGGAAAACAATCCTTATCTGGATACCGTCCATCAAAAGGACATCGCCAACGATTCGAAATTGGATTCGTTGCGGTTCCTGATGAAATTGCGCGGTTCTCGCTATGACGTTTCCATCAATATCTTTCCCCAGAGCCGCGGCGAATACCGGTTCGTCTCAAAATTCATTAACGCCCGAAGGCGCATCAGCCATGAATACGAAAACTTCAGGGCATGGGACCGCCGCCTGACGCCAGAAACCGTTCCTGTGGATTATTCGAAACACGCGGTCGAAAACGACTTGTCTTTGTTGCGGCTTCTCGCGGCCAAACCGAAGCTTTCCTCTCATCATTACGAATTATTCTTAAAGGAGAAGGAAGAGGCGTGGGCGGCGGCGTACCTCGCCGCGCGAAAGATTCAGGGGCGCCGGTTGATTGGCATTCACGTCGGTTCAGGTGGAACCAAAAATCTGGCCCTGCGTCGGTGGCCGCTGGATGGCTATATCCATCTGGCGCGACGCTTGCGCGAACAAAGGCCCGGTTTGGCAATTCTCTTTTTTGGCGGGCCGGGCGAGACAGGAGACCACGAAAAAATCCGGTCCGCCCTGGGCGAGAGGGACATTTTTTTTCCGGAAACGGACGGTTTTTTGCATACGGCCGCGCTCATTGGCCGATGCGAAATATTTTTAAGCGTGGATACCTCGAATATGCACCTGGCGGCGGCCATGGGCGTCAAAAGGCAAATCGTGATTGAAACACCCACATGGAACAAGCCCATCGAGCCGTATGGAAACCCTTTTATCCTGGTGCGAAATCCCGCCCTGGCTGGACGCAACCTCGATCTCTATCGTTACGACGGGAGCCACATTAAAGGCGCCGACGAGGAATTGATTCGCATCATGGCGTCCGTAAAAGTCGAGGACGTCCTGAAAGCCGTAATCAGCTAATCGTGCGGATCTTGATGCACCAGCATCCCCGCCTGCGTGTTTGGTGCGATCGACGCGCGAAATCCTTACAACGTGAACCCCGCTGCCTTCGCATCCGCGGCGAACATTTTTACGGTATCGAGCGAAAGGGCGCGCAACTCCATGCCGGCCATCTTGAGGGCTTTGCCCAAAATATCGTGCGGCACGGTAACGATCTGGCAGCCGCATTCGTCCGCCTGGAAAATGTTCAAGACTTCCCGAACACTTGCCCAAAGCAGTTCAGCCTGGGGCAGCGCTTTCAAAATCTCTTTGCACTCCCGCATGATTGGCATCGGGTCAACCCCCGTATCCGCGATGCGGCCGGCGAAAACGGAAACGACGGCGGGCACTTTGGAATTCAGCGCTTGGGCCACGCCTCTGACCTGTTCGAGGGTCAAAATGGCCGTCACATTGAGTTTCACGTTCTGACCGGCTAATTCCTGGACCAGGGAAAGCGAAGATTCGCCTCGCGTATTGGAAATGGGAATTTTGACAAATACATTCGGCGCCCAGCCATTGATCTTGAGGGCCTGCCGTTTCATCTCAGGAAAATCGTCGGAAAAAACCTCGAGTGAAATCGGTTTGGCGGTGACGCTCTTCAAAATATCGCGGGCGAAGGCTTCGAAATCGGTTATCCCGGCTTTGCGCATGAGCGTTGGATTGGTCGTCAGGCCCTGGATCAGCGGATTTGCGTTCAACTCCAACATTCCCTTTTTATCCGCGCCGTCGGCAAAAACTTTTACTCTCAGGTCTTTCAGAGTTCTCATCAGATTCCCTTAGATTAGCAACTGTTTCGGCCCGTTCAATTTTATTTCTCAAGGCCCGATTGCCGGGAAAGGATAATCTCCGCCGCCTCTAGCAGGTTTTTCGCCCTGAAATCAGGCATTTGATTCAATTCCTCGACATACCCGCGCTCTATAAATATCGTTTTGCAACCGGCCGCGTGTCCGCAATCCACGTCCCGCCAACGATCGCCGACCATCCAGCACTGAGATAAATCGGCTTTCATTGCCCGCGCCGCTCGCGCCAGCATCCCTGGCCTGGGCTTGCGACATTCGCATTCAGACTGTCCCTTGCCGGGATGGTAGCACGCTTCAACCCGGTCAATCGGCAACTGCGCCACCATATGGGCATGGATTTTCTCGACGATGGATTGCGCCAGGGCACCCCGCCCAACGTCCGGCTGATTCGTGGCAACAACCAACTGGAAGCCGGCGGCCTTCAATTTTGCGCATGCTGCCGCAACTTCCGGAAGGATCTCAAATTCCTCCAATGTTCGCGGCGAATATGGTTTTCCATCCTTTTCAAGCGCGCGATTGATGACGCCGTCGCGGTCCAGGAAAACGATTCGGGTTGGTTTGAGAGTTTCAGGCACAGGCTCTCCAGTGTGGCAATTGTTTTAAACCAATGCCAGAATTATGACGGGCGCCCGGGCCAACGGGCGCCTCGCCTTCCGATTTTCATATGCAATGTCGGCAGACGGAAACACCATGGCCGCAGTAGCGCCCAAAGCTTCGATCCTCATCCACCGCAATTGCCGCCGATTTGACCTCGGGCGTTGCGCGAGGCTGGAACGGTCTGGGCCGTTGGCCCGCAATTGGGTCACACGACCTGCAGAAAAGGCAAGACGCGCGCGCACGGCGCCGTGTGGATGCGCGCAACATGGCCCATTAGCTGCTTGCAATTCAGGAACTTTGGTTAGCGTTTTCAGATAAAAAGCGAGCAACGCATATGAAACAATCTTCATTGATGGCGGTTTTATTGTTTATCTCAGCACAAATGGCCTTTTCCCAGGACTGGGTTTTGACCAACTCCGGGACGAATGATTGGTACTGCGTCGCATCGTCGGCCAACGGCAACACGTTGATAGCCGGGCAATGGGGCGGTGACGTCGCCGTTTCGACCAATGCCGGGGCGGCATGGACCACCAACATTCCGGGTGGGTATTGGTCCTCTGTGGCTGCTTCGGCGGACGGAACGACTCTGCTCGCGGCGCAGGCGCCTGGTGACATTTTTCTTTCTACTAACTCGGGTGCGACTTGGGTTTCGACCAATTTGCCGGTTATGTATTGGGGCTCGGTGGCCATGTCAGCGGATGGCAGGGTAATGGCCGCGGCGACGCCTCTTGACTCGAGTCTCGAATTTGGAGGCTCCGTTTTCTGTTCGACGAATTCTGGCGGTACATGGACTTCAAATAGTGTATCATGCGCTTGCGGCGTAGCCATGTCCGCCGATGGCAGGAAGATTTTCGTCGCCGCTGCTGAACATGCCTGTTATTCGACCAATTTTGGCGCGTCATGGATGGTGATGACTAGCGCTCCAACGGTTTATGCCATCGCCAGCCCATCACAATACATCGCCTCATCAGCCGATGGAAACACACTGATACTGTGTGTTTCGGAAGTGTCTGAAGACACGAGTTCTAGCGATATCATTGTTTCAACCAACTGTGGAAACGCGTGGAATTTGACTTCCCTCCCCGAGAGCGGCTGGACCTTCGTTGCCGCGTCGGCGGACGGGAAACGCTGATGGCGTCCGGTTACCCATTCAGTTTCAGTGGCAACCCACTATATATTTCCACCAATTCCGGCGCGTCATGGACGACCAATACAAGCGAAACTTGGGCTGGTATGGCCTCTTCGGCAGACGGCGGAGCGCTGGTCGGGGTGGGCTATGCCAGTGTTGACCCGTATAGCGCGGCTATTTATCGTTCCCAATCCATTCAACCGCCGTTGATGAAAGCCAATCCACGCGGCAACTCTTTATTGCTTTCGTGGCTCGTCCCTTCGACGGATTTCGCATTGGAACAAAGCGCCAATTTGTCCAATTGGTCGGTCGTAACAAATGCGCCGGCGTTGGACATGGCGAACTTGCGGGATCAAGTTGCGATGCCGGCGACGAATGGGACTGGATTTTATCGCCTTATGCGCTAATGACTCCTGATCGGCTGTGGCAGCCCCGCTTTGCGGGCACCACCGCCCTGGTGCCGAAAATGGCACTAAGGCGCTTGAGATTCTCGAAGCTTCACATCCGTTGCCTTTGCCGCCGCGCCATCCGCGTCAAAATCAAATCGAATCTCTGTTGGCCCAAACGAAATCACATCCCTCCGCGCGGCTTGCGTCACGGTCAGGCGCAGGTGATTTTCCCTGGATCGGTCAGCGGAGATTTGCACGTTCCGCAGTCTCCTCTTCCACGGCTCCAGGACACTGACGAATTGGCAATTCGCGCCCTGCTTCCTCAAAACAATCATTGGAATGGTTTTCCCATCCGTTGTGGGACAGCGCGCCGTGAAGAGCGAATCATTCGCTTCACCCATGAGCCAGACTTTCAGTCCGGTCCTGTCGGGCAAAGTCCATTCCGCTTCCACGCGGTCGCCGGTCAATTTCCGGGCGCGAACTCCAGTGATAAAAGAATACGGGAACTCGCTGTGGCGGCCAATCGGGGCGGCGCGATCGGGCGTTGTCCCTGCAATCGTCAGCTTATCGCCAAAGGCGTGAAAGAACCAGTCGTAGGTGTGATTTGTATCTCCGCGAAAATCGTCCCAAACGACAGCATAGTCGTCTGCCAGCAATACGGCGCGGATCCAGCGTGTTCCTGGCGGGGCCTGCGTGGTTTCGGCGGCGGCCAGTTTGAATTCGGGTTCATCGCGGAAGGCGAGAAGGTCGCTGTCTGTCGTGCGCGGCTGGTTCTTTTGGTCCGTGGCAATCGTGTTGTGCGCCGTCACTCCGTCGAAAAAGCGGATGTTTGGGCTGCCATAGCCCGGCGTGCCCAATCCCGGCGCCAGCGGTTGGCCGTTGCCAAAAAGCGTGATTCCCATCTTGTCGTAATGGCCGTGACCCAAAAACCTGCCGTAGTGAAACGTCATAAACATTTCACGCGACACCGGAATGTCTGAACCCTGCCGCAATATCGCGATGCCTAAACCGGGAAAATTCGTGGATTTGAAGACCGGCGCGGGAATCGTGCGCGGCAACGTTTCGCCGAATAGAAACAGGCGATAGCGCTGGTCGTAAAAGTCCCCGGTCACGCCGCTGCGCCCCGCCTCTTCGCTGCGGCGAATTGCCCAGGCGAATTCGGGCTTATGGTAGTGCCAATACGCAACGGTGTATTGGTCTTCCGGCAGCCAGGCGTCATACCAGCCGTCGTTGATGGCGGGAAGCTGAAGGGTTGGATACATGTAACGCAAAGGCGATTCGAACATGGCTTCGATTCCTTTGCCGTGCCCGGCGTGCCAGTCAAATAAATCCGTGCCGCAGTTTCCGGCTGCTTCGGCGAGCGATAGGAACGCATCCAGCGGATAAAAATGGTAAGTCTGGATGGACTCAGGCCAAAGGCCGTCGTCGCCGAGGTCGTTGGCGATTTGTTTTTTGAAGCTGTTCACGGCGTAATCGGCAAAGCGCCGGTCTCCTGTGGCGTAACCGATGACGCCAACGGCGGACAGGTGCCACGATCCCCAATTGCCGCCAAGGCCCGCCTGCGTGAGTCGCTGGGCTTCGGGCCAGAAAAAGCCGCGCTCGATGCGCTGCTTTTGTTCGTCCGTGAGAGCACCGGAGTTATAAATCAAATCGTATCCTTGCGCCATCGGGATGAGCGAAACGGCTTCATTCAGCGAGTTCTCGTGGAACCCAAAACCGCGCTTCTCGGCGACGAAATGCGGGTACGCTTCCGCATATTTCAAAAGAATCTCCGCGGCTTTGGCCGCGTAAACCGGGCGTCGGGTAATGGCGTATGTAAGCCCCAGGTCCCGGACAGCAAAGCAAAGCCATACATGTTCAAAATATCGGCGCGCCGCCAGAATTTTCGGATTGATGTACCTCTTGCCGGTACTCGGGGAAAGGCTGGGTTTATTCGGATCAAATTGTTGATTTGCGGGAAGTTCCAGCAATACTCCGTCAGGTCCGCAAAAATCGTGGGCCCAACCGCCCTGTTCGGGAATAACAATCGTCCGATGCGCCCAGCGGTCCGCATTCGCTTTAATGTCCTTATCGAAAATAGCGCGGCGGCTGGCGTTGGTTTGGAGGTCAGCCCGGAGAAACCTGAGGCGTTGTTCGGTGACCAGAACGCGTGGGTGCGGAATACTGTCGAACGCGCAAGGCCTGGCGTCTTTATCAGGAGGCTCGGAAAAATCAGGCGCGGCAATAAGCGGCTTAACCATCCATGAGACGGCTGCCAGCAGGAATACTATGGCCATGACATGCCGCCCGATGCGCCGAACCCGGCCGCGGACCCTTGCCGCGCTGCGCCCGCCGCGCGCGGCGGCGCAACGAGGGTGATCGGATGTTCTACCGCGCCTGCTCCGCGCGCCCTCCCGCAGGGCGGGATGGAATGCGGCGGCGGCACAACGCGCCGTCCCTGCAACCGCCAGTTTCAATAGGCCGCCTGCGCCCCTTTGATTTGGCGTCTTTGCATCCATGGCATCATCGCCCGCAATTTGCCGCCGATCTTTTCGATGGGATGATCCTCCCCTTTTTTAAGCAGCGCCTTGTAGTTCTTGTAGCCACCTTTGTATTCGGCCACCCACCGTTTGGCAAACTTGCCCGACTGGATGTCCTTCAGCGCGGCTTTCATGCGTTTTTTGACGCTGGCGTCAATGATCTTGGGTCCCACGGTCACGTCACCCCATTTCGCGGTCTCGGAAATGGAAAAACGCATTCCGCTGATGCCGGCTTCATTCATCAGATCCACGATCAATTTCAATTCATGCAGACATTCGAAGTAAGCCATTTCGGGTGAGTATCCCGCTTCGACCAGTGTTTCATATCCGGCCTGCACCAGCGCGCAAGCGCCGCCGCAAAGAACGGTCTGTTCGCCGAAAAGATCGGTCTCAGTCTCTTCCCTGAAATTGGTTTCAATGACTCCGGCGCGCGTGCCCCCAATGCCTTTGGCCCAAGCCAGAGCAATCGCTTTGGCCGCTTTGCCGCCTTGGTAAACTGCGATCAGACTCGGCACGCCTTTGCCTTCGATGTATTGGCGGCGGACGATATGGCCGGGACCTTTGGGCGCAACCATTATGACATTTACATTTTTGGGCGGAACAATCGTCTTGAAATGGATGGAAAATCCATGCGCAAACAAAAGGGTTTTCCCCCGCTTCAAATTCGGGGCGATCTCCTTTTCATAAACAGCGGGTTGTTTGGTGTCGGGAATCGAAACAAAAATCACATCGGCCCGGCGGACGGCTTCGGCGGTGCTAACGACCTCGAACCCCTTCTCTTTGGCGACCGGGATGGACGGACTGCCGTTATAAAGCCCGACGATCACCTTCAGGCCGCTGTCCTTGAGGTTGAGCGCATGCGCGTGGCCTTGGGAACCGAAGCCGAGCACGGCGAGAGTTTTGTTCTGTAACACGCCCAAATTGGCGTCCTTGTCGGTGTAGATTTTTGCCATAAAAATTCAGGAACAGCGAGATTAACCACGGGAATGAAGCCGGTCAATTTGCAAATGCCGGGTCCGCAGTCATACAAATGTCCAAAGACCTCCATTGAAGAGCCACACTTGGAACGGCTGGAACAGGGCGCGCGTTCCTTCCGCGAAATTAAACACACCCCCAGCACACGGCTGTCCCTGGCTTCTGCGGCGACAGGCGGCGCCTCCCGCGTAATAATTGGAAGCATGGAATCTTGACCAAAGGGCGATATTTGCGGACAATGTTGCCGTCAAGCACAAACAGGAGTTGTGATAAACAAAACGGGAGTTTCACCAGCATGAAAATCGCTTTAAGTCTTGCGTTGGGATTGGGCGTTGGCGCCTTATGTTTTATTTCGAACGTTCGCGCGGATGACGGTTACAGCGATGGCGCGCCGATGATTCAGTTCGAAACTAACTTTTGCGACCTGGGCAAGCTGACGGCTCCCGGCAAGGTATCCGGCGTTTTCAAATTCAAAAACGCCGGTTCCGCCCTTCTGGAACTGGCCCAGCCGGATACGAGTTGCGGATGCACAGTGGCCAAAGTATCGCCAGACAGGCTGGCCCCGGGCCAAACCGGTCTAATCACCTACACCATCAATCTCGACCATGTCATGGGGCAGGTGCAAAAGCAAATCATGGTGCATTCAAATGACCCGAAAACACCCGAGGTGGATTTGACGGTGCAGTTGGACTATACGCCGCTTTATCAACTCAGCCCGATGGTCCTGCGAATGGTATTGCCGGCGGACAAAAATGAAGCGACCGCGACCTTCACGATTGTCCGAAACGACGGCCAGCCGTTGGCACTGCAAAAACTGGTGACATCGCAGAAATGGGTGAGCGCGGCGCTGGACCCCTCTGTCACGCCCCAGGCCAGTTCGGCCCGGGTGAATGTGACGGTCCATCGCCCGGCGCATCCGCCGTCCATGATGATTGCAAACGTTCAATTGTGGGCCGGTAATCAGGCGGACCGGCCCGTGCAAACGATGTTTCTCTCTTGTGAAATACAGGGGGAATTGAGCGCCAGCCCGGCCCAGATTTATTGGGTCATACCGAATTTCGGGCCTTCCATCACGAATTATTCGGCTGAATCTCTTACCCGGACGGTAGAGTTGAAGGCTGCGCTCGATAAATCCGTGACGATTCAATCGGTCCGGTCCAGCATCAAAGGCTTGACCGCGAGCGTCACACCTTCTGAACCGGGAAAGCTCTTTACTCTTATTCTTAAGTTCGCCGAACTGCCGCAACAGTTTACCAGCGGCGACGTAACGATTGACACATCGTCTCCGTTTCTGCCTGAGCTGAAGGTGCCGGTGATTGTCAGTGTGGCGCCCCGGTAAAACCTCATGAACGGCTACTCTCGATAGGGCCGGTGGGACTGATACAATTTAAGCCGTGACTGGATTTCCTTCACCAAATTGGTTTCGTCCGCGGCGCTTGCGGTTTCAAGCGCTGCCTTCGCGGTTGCCGTCGCATCGGGAAACCGGCCCGTTTCCGCGTAAGCCGCAGCCAGAGTGTCGAGCGTGGAAGGATCGTCCTTGCGGGTCAGGGACACGGCTCGCCTCGCCAGGCGCGCCGCCTCGGCGCCATTGCGCAATGTTGAATTGGTTTCCGTTGCCCGCATCCAGGCCAGATTGTTAAGGGCCAGAGGCCAGTCGGGCGCCAGTTGCACGGCTTCTTCGAGTTGGGAAATGGCCGACGCCGCATCGCCTTTGGCGCTAAAAAGAGCGGCCAATTGATAGTGCGCCTCGGGAATGGCGGGGTTGTATTGGAGGGCCAGATAGTACCCGGCCATAGCCTGGTCAAAGTTACCCTCTTTCTTGAATACTTCCGCCAGGCCAAAATTCGCTTGTGCGGAGTCCGGCGCGATACGAAGGGCGGCTTGGTATTGTTGCCGCGCCTCATCCAGCTTGCCCTCGTTCCATAAGATATAGCCCAGACCGCACAGTGCTTTTACATTTCCCGGATCGTCTTCAATACTCGCCCTGAATTCGGCCTCGGCCTTGTCTGTCTTTCCCTGGGAATCATAGAGTGCGCCCAGAATATAGCGGGCGACTGTGTTATGGCCCGTGGCGCGCACCGCGTGGGTGAACAGTGTTTCGGAATTTTGCCAATATCGGACCTGATTGGCGCTGGCAATGGCGAGGGGCACCACGGCGAGGATGGCGACCGAAGCGAACAACGCCCGGGGCCGGAATTGTTGATTGCGAGTGGCTGATTTCGAATTGGTCAAATGGCCCGCCGCCGCGCTTTTCCTGACTGCATCAGACACAGCCACACGATGCGCCAGATCTTGCAAGCCCCAGGCGAGGGCCATGAAAATGCCGATCAGCGGCAGATACGTATAATGGTCCGCCATGGCTTGAAGTCCCACCTGCACGAGGCCGATGACCGGGACCAACATCCCGGCAAACCAAAACCAGCCAACGAAAATATATTGCCTGCGCGGCGCGGCCCAAATCGCAAGAAGTGAAAGTCCAATGAATAATGTGGTGGAAATCGTAATTTGCCCCGGGGTCCACTGTTGATAGGGGTACAGCATGGCCAAAGACGACGGCCAAAAGGTTTTTTCGAGATAATGGCCGTACGCAACCATCGCATTGGCCAAACGCGCCTGTATCGGAAAATACTTCAGCGCCACGACGGCGCCGGCGTGTTTTTGGACCAAAAAAGTGATCACGCTGAAAATTGCGGCCATGAGGAAAAAGGGGAGTTTTTCGATCAGCAGCGTCCCAGCCGTCTTGCCACTGAAAAGGCGGCGCTTTTTCAAATCAAGCGGCACAGTCTGGAAGCTCGTCCTCCTGCTCGAAAGAATAAAGCGTTGAAGCGGCCAGAAATCCAGGAGAAGCATGACAAAGGGCAGCGTCACCAGCATTGATTTGGACATCAGGCCCAGTGCAAACAGCAGGATCGCCAGACCATAAAATAATTTTGCGCCCGGCTTTTGCAGCCGAAGCCGCTCGACGTATTTCGAATAGCATAATAGGGTCAGGAGCGCAAAAAAGGCGCTCAAGACATCCTTGCGCTCGGAAATCCACGCCACGGATTCCACGTGCAGGGGATGAAGCCCAAACAACGCGGCCGCCAGCGCGCATGGCCACAGGTTCGAGGTGGGAGACTGAAAGTCGTCGCCAGCGTTCGCGAGTGCGCCAACCTTGATTTCCGCTTGTTTACCCCCGCGGCTCCGTTGGCCGGCTGGCTCACGCGCCGTCGCTGCCCCATCGCGCGGCAGGCGCGCGCCGCTCCCTTTGGCCTGGCCGCTTAGGGCTGAGAGCAGCCAGAACAGCAGAAGCGTGTTGGTCACATGAAATAGCATATTTGTCAAATGCTGGCTGCCGGATGATAGACCGAAAACCTGGCAATCGGCCATGTGCGATAGCATGGTGATGGGGTGCCAATTTCCAGCGACGATATTCTCGAAGGACCATTTAATGCCGGCCCAGGAGAAGCCGTGATTGATGAACTCGTTGTTTTTTACGTAGTCAGCGTCGTCAAGGGCAATAAAATCATAATGCGCAACTGGCGCATAGACAGCGAGCACGGCCGCCGCCAGAAGCGCGGAAAGAATCAGACGCGAGCGATAGGCGAAAAGCATTTTTCCACTACTCATTGGCCATTACATATCTCTGCAAAACCCGTGGCACACGCCACCACGCGCCTATTTTTCAGCGGTTTGGGCGCGGCGCCGACTGGTTGCAAAAGCGATGAGCGGGCGTTGATGAGTCGTTGCACCCAATGCCCCGCCTCAAAAATCCACGGCGTCAAAGCCTGTTCCCGGGCCAGTTTCGCGCGCAGGTCCGTTGCATCCGGTTCGGTCTCTGGAATACTGCCGGCTACGTTCACAGTGATCGAATACTCTCCGTTTGGCTCCATTCGACCCACTTTAAGGGTATAGGCGAAATGATCTGTCAAGGCGGTGATAACAACAGGTTTATCGAAACCCTGGTTTGACAAAGCCTCGCCTGTTTTGGGCGCGACGTCGTCAAAGCTTGGAAACTCAAGGATTTCAGTCATGTCCGATGCCACTGTGGCATCGAGATTTTCGCCGGCCGTGGGGCGGTCAAGCCTCCAGCGAGAAGAATCATCCGCGCGGGAAATCTCCCACGAATCAGCCGCATTGGGCGACGCCACGGAGAGGAACCTGATGTTTTGCGCTTTGAAAAAATCCTGGCTTAACCACAGTCCCGGCTCCGGTGAAGCCGCCGCCAAATCGTCCGAAACCAGCAGCGCATTGTGCAAATCGCGAGGCAAAAGAACATAGCAGCCGTCAAACAGTCCATGCAACCCTAGCGGCTCCGAACCATTTCGCGGGCGAAGATGTTTTTTCCCAACGAGCAGGCTCGCCAAAAGTTTGCCCTGCTGGTCCTCGAACTCTACCAGCGTCGCGCTATTTGTCTCGCATTCCGGCGGTTCCAGGTCCAGGCGCGATAGTTCAGTGGGGCCAATGATATCGGATTGAATCACCTTCAGGTCCCGGACTTTAAGCAGAAAATCTCGAATCAGCGCAAAATCAGCCGGATAATCATCCCGCTCCCGCACGCGCCAAACGTCGTTGGTATGAATCACATGGAAATCATTGCCATTACCCTGAACATGAATCACTGCCACGTCGTTGATCGGAAAGCCCGGCAACACCAGATCGCCCGCTTTGGCTTCTCCTGCCACCCAGACTTCGTTGGCGCGATGGATTAAAACCAGTCCGGCCCCGCCGATTATCGCCAACGCCGCCAGGACCGTCAGGAATTGTTTTCGATTCATTTTGAAGTGCCAATCTCCTGCGAAGCAGCCGCCGGACGCTCTAAAATCCTGATCGGGGGACCGGCTGATTTTCGCGGCATCCTCTTGCAGTTCCTCAAAATGGCCAGAACCAGGCCCGATACTGCGACCAGGAGGGGCATGGCGCCGATATTGATGACCTTTGTCTTAAACTCCAATGCTTCGGTGTCTTTGCGCAATTTTTGCCTCTCCAGCTCCAACTCATGGTTTACGCTGGCCATGGATTGCTGGTAGGTGGCCAGTTCCTGCTGCTGGTCAGGCGAGAGTATTGTGCTCTGGTTGCCTTCGCCGCTGGCTTGCAATTCCTTGATTTTTTGGTCCATGGCCCGCTGCTCATTTTGCAATTCCCGAACTTTCGCCTGTAATTGCCTGCCCGCGGCCGCCTCCATGGTTTTGACGCGCGTAAACGGATGGTCCATGTTGGCCCGGCTTCGCGAACTGATCAGGTTGTCGTCGCCCGCCAATTCTTCAACCAGGCTTTGGATGAAGTTCAGATTGCCATTCATGGGAGAAACCACGCGATGCCCCATCAGTTCCTGCACCCTCACGCTCACGTGATCATTCAAAAGATCGCTATCGGAAACCAAAACGACTTCGCTGCGGCGCGCGCCCGTTCTCAATTGTGCCGCGTCGGGAACAGTACCGTTGCCGCACGGCTTGCCGTTGGCAAAGGCGGTCTTGAATGTTCCCGTAAGGCGAACAGCCAGCGGATATTCAACGTGCGAAGCTTTGAAATTCTCCAATATCTGCTGACTCCCGCCTGAGGCAATCAACGTGTCCACCAAATCCGAATCCGGCGAACTTTTGACCAGCACAGTTTCAGTCAGTCCTTCCGCGGGTTTACCCGTGAATGCTCCGGCAAAGGGAAATACAAGGTTATCCATCTCGGCGGTAACGGCGTCGGTCTGATTAATCCCGTCCTGCGTGACCAGGAGCAGCGTGGGCATGCTGTCGCCAGTCTGCATGTTGCGGCTGGCGAAGGATGTATCTGCCACGACCGTATCCAAATCCATATCCAGGCCCCACGCCTTCAGCAAATCGGGCAATGATGAGCGCGCCGCATTGTCCCCTTCCACAAGAAAATTCTGGGCGCCGTGCGTTTGGTCGAAGTACGCGTGAGGGTCCAGAAACGCCAGCACTTTGCCGCCCCGCAAGATGAATTGATCAATCGCATACTGCGCTGAATCGGAAATATCCACCGGGTCGGCCACGAGGAGAACGTTAATGTCACGGTCAATGTTGGTCGCCGTCATGGCCACTGCCCGCACGGTGAAATCCTTTTTTAATTCCGTGATGAACGCCCACTCCGGCGCGCCACTTTGTCCCGGACGCATCAATGGATCGGGAGCGTCGCCCCACACCGGCAAGACCGTCATCACACCAATTACCGGCCGTGACGCGCTCGCCACCCGGTCAATAGCACGGGACAAGTCATATTCCAGAAGTCTTTCGCGGTCGGGGGAAAGCCAGGGCAACACAAATTTTTGATCCAGGAGGCTGACCGCAATGCCCATATAAACCTTGCCGCTGCCGAACGGGCCGGTGGGCCTTCCATCCACTCCGTCAACCCGCGCGGAATCTTCCGCCTCCGAATCCGGCTGGGGGTCCAATTTTTCCACCACAACGCGGCCTTTGGATTGCCGCTCGTATTCCTGGAGCATCTCCTCCACGCGCTGGGCGTACGCTTTGAGCTGCGGCGGCATCGAATCGCCCGAGTCACTGCAATAAAATCGAACCGTCACGCGCGAGTCCAATGAATCCAGGATGCGTTTGGTTCCTGGGGAGAGCGTGTGCTCGCGGTTCTGGGTGATATCCATGCGCACCTTGAACGCGCCGCCCACAATATATGCCGACACCATCACCACAAACATCGCCGCGACTCCTCCCGTTGAGTAAATGATCCGCTCAAACGTCTTTCGCCGTATCAACCGGTCAGAAGATGCCTGATGGTTCAGGATAATGATGCCGTTGGCAAAAAGCGCAAACGCGATAATCAAAAGAAAGAAAAGAATATCCTGGGAATCCACCAATCCCGTCGAGAACGGTTGAAAATGCGTCATGACGCTCAAAGAAGAGACCAGGTCCACAAGCCATGGCTTGTCCAACCGGTTCAACAGGCCGGTGACGGGCGGATATCCGCACAGGACCAGGAACAGGCAGATGACCACCGAGAGGATGAAACTGATGACCTGGTTGCGGGTCATGGCCGAGGTCATGCAACTGATGGCCAGATACGCCCCGGCCATCAATAGGCTGCCAAGGTAGGCGGCAACGATAACGCCATTGTCCGGCGAGCCTAAATAATTGACCGTGATGATAACCGGAAATGTGAGCGCCAGTGAGAGTCCCAAAAATATCCAGGAGGCCAGAAATTTGCCGACCACCGCCTGCCACAATCTGACGGGTTTTGTCAGCAATAGTTCGATGGTGCCAACGCGCCGTTCCTCCGCCCAAAGCCGCATTCCAACGCACGGAACCAAAAAAAGATACAGCCACGGATGCCACATGAAAAAGGAATCCAGGTTTGCCTGCCCGCGCTCGAAGAAATCCCCGATTGTGAACGTGAAGAAGCCGGTCAACAGCAGGAAAATGACAATGAAAACATAAGCGACGGGCGACGAAAAGTATCCGGCCAACTCGCGCTTGGCGATGGCCCGGATATTTCCAAACGAGGTGTTCATTCCGATTTTACCGTGTCCGGCAGCGTGATGCCGCGAAATACCTCGTCCAGACGCCCTTCTTCAGTCCGCAGCTCCTCGATTTTCCAGCCGTTCACCGCGGCCATGACATTGCGCACCAGTTCCCCGTTGCGGCTGTTGACGGCGGGATAAACGCGCGCCCAGACTTCCTGGTTTTGCTCCTTCACGATAGCCGTCTTCCGGGCATTCGGAATACTGGAAAAACGTTCCATCAACTGCGCCGCAGTGGCCCCGCCGACAGCCACCAGGATTGATCCGCCGGACTCGGATTTCCGTTTCAATTCTTCCGGCGCGCCGTTTGCCACGATTTGCCCGCGGTCAATGATGATGGCCCGGGAACAGACCGCTTCCACTTCTTCCAAAATGTGCGTCGAAAAAATGATCGCTTTCTTTTCGCCCATGCGCCGGATTAAATTTCGAATCTCATGCTTTTGGTTTGGGTCCAGGCCGTCCGTCGGTTCGTCTAAAATCAAAATGTCCGGATCGTGTATGATGGCCTGGGCAAAACAAGTGCGATGCCGAAAGCCCTTCGAGAGCGTGTCCACGCTTTGATGAAGCACCGATTCGATAAAACACAATTCCACGACCCGATGGATTGCCTTCCTCTTTTCGCCGCCGCGCAAACCATAGAGCTCCGCGCAGAACCCCAGAAACCCTTCGACCGTCATGTCCGCGTAAACCGGAGCGTTTTCCGGTAGATAGCCGATCAACCCGCGGGCGGAAATGGGGTCGGTCAGGATGTCATGGCCGCCGACGCGGATTTTGCCCTCCGACGGCGGGATGAAGCCGGTAATCATCTTCATGGTCGTGGATTTCCCCGCGCCATTTGGGCCTAAAAAACCGAGCACTTCTCCCCGTTCCACGGAGAAAGAAATGTGGTCAACAGCCAGCTTCGATCCAAAGGCTTTGGTTAAATTTTCGGCTTGTATCATTGGTTGGAATTGGAGTCAGGCGCGGACGCGCCAATGTCGAGACCATGGCCAATGCCTGAACTGATTTCATAATTGCCGCCGGGCGGCGCGATGGAGAGAAGCTTGATGTCGTAGATGACCGTCGCGTCCGGGCCTACCCCATGGAAGGCTTCACCCCGATGCCCAAATGCCAGGTCAGCCGGAGCGTATATTCGCCATTCCGAACCCACGCGCATTTTCGGCAGGACATCGCTCCAGGCTTTGAGGCCGTTGTGGGAACGCGTTAAAAAATGAGGGTGCTGGTCAAACTCGACCCCATTGATAAACGTGCCGCGATACTTTATGTAAATGAGGTCTTCCGGTTTGGCATAGGGACCGGCGCCCTCCTGGACCACCTGATATTGCAAGCCATCAGGCAGGACTTTAGTGCCGGGATTCTTCGCATTTTTAGCCAGAAATGCCGCTCCTTCAGCCTTGTTCGTCACTTCCTTTTCCGCCGCCGCATACTTCGCGGCCTGGATGAAGAGCGGCGCGATCTCCGATTGCTTCATTTTTGGCTTGCCCTGCACCACGTCCCGCATCGCCTGCACAACAATTCCAGGGTTCACGTCCACGCCGGAATGTTCGATGATGTAAGCCGCCCGCATCCCGCCGGCGTAACTGAATTTTATTGCATCTTTTGGAACGCCCATGTTTGCCCTCGCATCATTAAGAACTTCGAGCACCTGAGATTCCTGCATCATGGTGGGCTTGTGCTCCAGCACGTCCGTGACCGCCTCAATCGCCACCGGCTCATCCACATTGGTGCCCGCTTCCATGAGCTGCAATCCGATCCGCATTCCCACCGCGTAGCTTAGCTTGGCCTTGTCCGGCGCCGTGCCCGTCGTGGATGTCAGGGTATCCGTGGCCATGACTGAGACGGCCGTCAAGCACGCCGCGCTAATTCCAGAGAGTAATCTTAGTTTCATAAGGTTGAATCCATGCTGTTGTTTTGCGACCCTAATTCCCCATTTGTGCGCCCAAGGTCGTTATTTGCTGTTGTAATGCTTTGTAGCTGCCGGTTCCCGGCTGAACGAAATTCATGAAGGTGTTAAGCATTTGAATGCGCTCGCCGATTTGGTCCTGGCTCAACGTCGGGTTCGCGACCGTATAGTCGTCCCCCGCCGGGTTCAGTTGATATTGCGCCCCGCCCAAAATCGGGGCGATTTGCAGCCATTCATTCTGCGAGATTTGTCCATTTTGCGCCATCTGCGCCAGCGCCGTCAGCGCATCCGCATTTTGTCCGGCCATCTGCGCAATCATATCGGTCGCAATGACTTGGGAGGTGCCGGTGGAATTCTGTCCCATCTGCAGCAAAGAAGACAAACCCTGGCCGTCCGGCATGTTGGCCAGTTGAACGTCGTTGTAAAAGTCAAGCGGGTCGGCCGTCGCGGCGTCAGCCGTCGTGTTCGCGGTCCCGAAATTTTGCAAAGCGCGATACGCGGGCCCAAGCTCGGTATTGGTTCCCAATTGCCCGGCTGAAGCCATGGCCAGGGTCGCCTGCGCATTGGACACAATCTCGTCGTTATACTCCCCCGGCGCCTGCTTGTTCAGGTCCTGCGCAATTTGCAACAGTTCGTCCGGCACCGCCGTCTCATTCATCGTCTGAAGCAGGGCCGCCTGCGCCGTTGCGCCGCCAATTTGGTTCAACGCATCAATTAGGCTCGATCGCAAGCCGGAATATCCCAATTGGTTTCCGCCTTGGACGGCTCCGAATGACTCGTCAAATTCCTGTTGAAGCAAAGCCTGGATCGCCGGCACTGAAGCCGCGCCGCGCCGGATAAGTTCCTTCAAATCCGCCTTAAACCGGGCAGCCTGTTCAGCGGTAACGGGTCCGTTGCCTATTTTGGTAAGTTCATCAACCAATTGCCGGGGGCTCAACTGCTGAGGCGACAAATCGGCAGACAACGGCACTGCGGCCGCTGCTTTCGCCACCGGCCGCGTGGACACAATCGTTTTCTCAGGAATGGAAATCGGTTCAACCTTCGGCGACGCGGATGCCACAGGCGTTTCAATTGCCGCGGGCGCCGGCGCGGGAGACGCAGGATGGCGGCGCGCAAGCTTGAGCGCCATAATGGCCGCGACCAGCGCGAACAACACAAGGACGGCCAAAAAGCCGCGCCGCATCGGCTGTTCCCCGTTTACGGTTCCGTTTGAACCATTGCTTTGTGATTTTCCACTCGGCGGCATGGCGGGAATTTAAAAGGCTAAAGCCCGCGCAAATCCCAAGCTTTGGCAGCTCGAATTTGCGCGGGCGATGATTTTCTTATTCACCCACGCCCTGATAGGCTTTCAAATCAGCCAGAGAGAGCGGATAGGCGTCAAAGTCACAATCGCCGGAGACGCCGCCAATTTGGCCGGAGGAAGTGACCTGCCAATAGGTCCAATTGCCCGTGCCGCAGCCGCTGACCCACGCGTTGCAACAATCGCATTGGCTCCAGGGATTGCCCGTGTATAGGTTCTCGCCGTTATAATCGGCTATCCATGCCGACAGCTCAATGCCGCCGGATTCGTTGTACTGGATCAGATCGCAGGCGCCGCTGCACGCGCTGCAATAAATGACCGGGCGCAAAAAGTTGGAGGTTTTTGCCTTCACGTCATTTGCCCAGGTATTGAACCAGGCCGTGTAATTGGGCTGGCACGCCGAGCCGTTAAAGACCTCGAAATCCACCATTGGATCGAGTGACTTGCCATCTTTAACGATGTAACCGCCCGCGAAGTTCCAGAAGTAATTCGCGTCTGTGCTCACGCAATCAATATCAGGCCGGGCGAAATGATACGCCCCCATTTGCACACCGGCATTCTTGCCGTTGCTCATGTTTGCCCTGAAGTCTGGATCTTCATAATAATTTCCTTCAGTGGCCTTGGCGAAGGCCCATTGGGCGCCGTTTCCGTGTACGGACGACCAGTTGATTGAGCCCTGGTAGCTCGAGACATCTATGCCGAACAGGTTGTTTGCCTGCGCGCGCTGGCAGACGAGGGCCGTCGCCACACTCGCGGCAATGATGCCGGTTAGAAACAATGGTTTTTTTATTATTTTCATGTTTTTCCTTTTCTTTATTTCCTAACCGTAATAACTAATACTAACTTTGGTTGGATGTTGTAGTTGTTTGATTGTTTTTCCGGTTAGGTCCATCCCCGAACAAATGTTCAAGAATGAAAGCGTCAACTTCCCAGTGTAACTGTCGAAATCGCCATCATCGTCATTGGACTCATTTTGGGCTCCCATTTCCTTATTTACGACCTTGGTCATTGAATATCCCAATGTCATGCTAAATGTCAATGCCTTTCCTGACAAAATTCGGAGGTAACATAAATGCTAACGGTAAGTATTAGTTACATTGCGGCAGACTACAGTATAGGTGATGCCGATGGATTGAGCAAGCATCTTTCAATGCGCCTTCTAAATTTCGGGATGTCTGGATTTGCCCAATCATGACAAGTAAGCCCGCGCAAATTCACGCTGCCAAAGCCGTGAGCTTTGCGCGGGCCATAAATTTGTCAATTATTGCACGGTTTCGTTGGCTTTCAATCCGGCCAGTGTGCCGTTGTAGGCGTCAAAGTCGCAATCGCCGGAGACGCCGCCAATCGCGCCGGTATCACTGACCTGCCAATAGGTCCAGCCGCCGGTGCCGCAACCGGTCACCCAGGCATTGCAACAATCGCAATTGCCCCACGGATTTCCAGTGTACAGGTTTTCACCATCGTAATCGGCAATCCAGGCTTGCAGTTGGATGCCGCCCGATTCGTTGTATTGGATCAGGTCGCAGGCCCCGGTACAGGCGCTGCAATAAACCACTACATGCTTGATGCCTGAGTTTTTTGCCCTCACGTCACTCCCCCAGGTGTTGAGCCATGCCGTGTAATCCGGCTGGCAATCCGAGCCGTTAAAGGTTTCGAAATCCACCGCCGGATCGAGCGACTTGCCGTCCGCAATGATATAGCCGCCCGCGAAGTTCCAGAAGTAATTCGCCTCGGTGCTCACGCAGTCAATGTCAGGGCGGCAGAAATGATACGCGCCCATCAACAGTCCCGCCTTCTTTCCGTTGACCATGTTGGCCTTGAAGTCAGGATCTTCATAATAATTGCCTTCCGTCGCCTTGGCGAAGGCAAAATCAGCCCCGTTGGCATGCACGTCCGACCAGTTGACCGATCCCTGGTAGCTCGAGACGTCTATGCCGAACAGGTTGTTAGCCTGCGCGCGCTGGCAGACCAGGGCCGTCGCCACCGCCGCGGCTATAATGCCGCTTCGGAACAATGGTAATGTATTTGTTTTCATATTTACCCTTTCTTTGTGCCTAACCGGTAATAACTAATACGAACTTGGTTGGATGTTGTTGTTTGATTGCTTTTCCGGTTGGTTCCATCCCCGAACAAATGTTCGAAGATGAAAGCGGCGAGTTCCACGAGGGACCCTTGAAATTTTTGCCGTCATCCTGATGACCCTTTTAGCTGCCCATTCCTAATTCACGACCTCTTGAAGGCAAGTATCCCAATGTCACACTGATTGTCAATGCTTTCCTGACAAACTCTGAGGATAATATAATTACTAACGTTTGTCATTAGACCGGCTTGCATAAGGCTGCGGTATCGGTGATGGCAAATCCCTTCAAAATACGGAACGGATCCCCTGTAAAACTACCCTCCCAGAGCCGACGGATCCGCAATGTCTCCTTTATTAAATGCCACGTAATCTTCCGTCAGGTCCGCGGCATAAATGACCGCGCCGGCTTTGCCGAGATTGAGCCGGATGTGCAAATCGAATTCTTTGGGCGCAACCGCGGCGCAAAGTTCACGGAAACGCGCCCGTGTCGGCTGGCCTCTTTTCAAGCTCCATACGACATCATCTGAACCGGGAGCGCTGTAGCCGATGTCCACCTTTTCCTCCACAACAAGCGCCGGCGAATAACCGATCGCATCAATGATGCGGCCCCAGTTAGGGTCGCCGCCGTGCCAGCTCGTTTTCACCAGCGAACTGTTGGCGACGGTGCGCGCCGCCGCGTCGGCGTCCGCTACTGTCTTTGCGCCGCTCACCCGCACCGTGACGACGCGGTGGACGCCCTCGCCATCCCGCACAATCATTTTGGCCAATTCAATACAAACATGATTCAACGCCGCCTGGAAAATTTTAAATCCAGGACTCTGAATTTTAAGCTTTTCGTTTCCAGCCAGCCCGTTGGCCAGGACCAGGACGGTATCATTGGTGCTCATATCGCCGTCCACGGTGACGCGGTTCAAGCTGTGCGCGACGGCCACATTGAGTCCGGCCTGCAACGCCTTTGAATCCACCGCGGCGTCGGTGGTAATGAAGCACAGCATGGTGGCGTGAAGCGGTTGAACCGCCGGTCGTTTTCCGTTTGGGCTCATTGCCGGTTGAATCATGCCGGCGCCTTTGCAAATGCCGCCGATGCGGACTGTCTTTGCGCCGATTCGGAATTCCACGGCGATCTGTTTTGGACGCGTATCGCTGGTCATGATGGCCTCGGCGGCATGGCTGGCATGGCCGGCTGAATTCCCGAGGACTTTTGCCGCCTCCAGAATGCCGCGCCGGACGTTGTGCATCGGCAGGCCGAGGCCAATTCTGCCGGTCGAAGCGACAAAAATCTTTTCAGGCGCAATGTTCAACGCATGACCGGCGACTTCGGCCATGGTCCTGGCGTCGCGCAATCCCTCTTTTCCGGTACAGGCATTGGCGTTTCCGGAATTGGCGACAATGACGCGCGCCCTGCCTCGGCCGATGTGCGCCAGGCACACTTTTACCGGAGCGGCACAGATTTGGTTGGTTGTGAAAAGACCCGCTGCGGTCGCTGGCGCTTCGGAAACAATGAGCGCCAGGTCGCGCTTCTGTCCCTTGTTCGATCCTTTTCCCGTGCCAAGCT
>JBOHXA010000376.1:0-5776 GCA_050737335.1 Limisphaerales bacterium
GCCTGCCGAGTCGTAGCCCGATTTTCAACCGGCTACCTGGCCCGCCTTCGCTTCGCTCCCGGCGAAGGCTGGCGGAGAGGGAGGGATTCGAACCCCCGTCGGGCGTTAACCCGAAGCGGTTTTCAAGACCGCCGCAATAGACCACTCTGCCACCTCTCCGCTCCCGAAAAACGGGGGGCCTGGCAGGGCGGGAGGGAATCGAACCCCCAACCAACGGTTTTGGAGACCGCTACTCTACCAATTGAGCTACTGCCGTATCTGCGCATTTATGGCCCAATCTTCGGACAAAAAGGGAGACGGAGAAGTTCATCTGCGCCTCCGGCTTACAAAACCGTCTATTTGACCACGTCGCTAACGCGGCCCGCGCCGATGGTCCGACCGCCTTCGCGAATTGCAAAACGCTGTCCTTTTTCCATGGCCACTGGAGCGATCAGCTCAATTTCCACCGATACGTTGTCGCCAGGCATAACCATTTCGACGCCTTGCGGCAGTGTTACAGTTCCGGTGACATCCGAGGTACGGAAATAGAACTGCGGGCGATACTTCGTAAAGAACGGCGTGTGGCGGCCGCCTTCGTCCTTCGAAAGGACATAGACTTCGGCTTTAAATTTCGTGTGCGGGGTGATTGAACCCGGCTTGGCCAACACCATGCCGCGTTCGACCTCTTCTTTTTTGGTGCCGCGCAAGAGCACTCCAACGTTATCGCCGGCGGTCGCTTTGTCCAGAAGCTTACGGAACATTTCAATGTCCGTGGCGACGGTCTTGCGCGTATCGGTGATACCGACGATTTCGACTTCAGCCATACGCTCGAGAACACCGCGTTCGACACGACCGGTGACGACAGTGCCGCGGCCTTCAATGTTGAATACGTCTTCAATGCACATCAGGAACGGCTTGTCCACCTCGCGTGTCGGGAGCGGAATTTGCGCGTCAATGGCCTCCATCAATTCCTGAATGGCTTTTTCGCCTTCGGGTTTGCCTTCGAGGGCGGCCTTGGCGCTGCCCTTGATGACGGCGGCTTTGTCGCCTGGAAATTGATATTTCGTGAGCAAATCGCGCACCTCCATTTCGACCAGGTCCAGTAATTCCTTGTCATCCACCAGGTCCACTTTGTTTAAGAAAACCACGATAGCCGGAACGCCGACCTGGCGTGCCAGGAGAATGTGTTCGCGGGTTTGGGGCATAGGACCCTCGGAAGCGTCCACTACGAGAATGGCGCCGTCCATTTGCGCCGCGCCTGTGATCATGTTTTTGACATAATCGGCGTGGCCGGGGCAATCCACATGCGCGTAATGCCGCTTATCGCTTTGATATTCGACGTGGGACACTGCAATGGTTACCGTCTTGGTTTCATCGCGGACGGTGCCGCCTTTGGTGATATCGGCGTAGGAAATGGGAGAAGCCAGGCCTTTACGCGACTGTGTGGCGACGATAGCGGCGGTCAGGGTGGACTTGCCATGGTCAATGTGTCCGATCGTTCCGACGTTGACGTGAGGTTTCGTTCGTTGAAATTGCTCTTTTGCCATATACTTTTTTCGTTGTGTGTTCTTCTACAAAGTGTCTGGAGCCCATGATCAGGATTGAACTGATGACCTCGTCCTTACCAAGGACGTGCTCTACCAACTGAGCTACATGGGCACCAAAAATCGCTTGTTCAAACCGGATGACATAAACGACAAAAAACCGTCCCCCTTGACTTTTTTCGCAAAATCTCAAGAGGCGACCGGCTTATTGACTTTTTACGGACTACCGACGCACGAAAGATTACGAGAGGGGCCCAAAGCTGTCAACTGCCAAATAAAAAAATTTGGCGCCGCTCTTTCCCCGGCGGACGGATGGCAACAAATCAGAGCCCGGCGGATCGCATCCACGCACATTGGAAGTTCCGCCGCCGATTTGGTCATTCAAATCGTTCGAGAGTGACGGCTCACAACGTCCATCAGATTGCAGTTGAGCGCGTGAAGCGGATCCATTACAGTGCGGCGTATGAAAATATTAAAAAACTTATTTGCGGTTCTCTCTTTGTTGGTCGGCACTTCAGCGATGGCCGCAATGCCAAAAGTGGGCGACATCGCGCCGGCATTCCAGGGTTTGGACCAAAACGGCACCATGATCAAGTCCTCGGATATTATCGGCAAAAAGATCGTGTTGCTGTATTTCTATCCCAAGGACTTCACGGGCGGCTGCACGAAGGAAGCGTGCGGTTTCCGTGACCGCATGGGCGATTTGCAAAAAGACAATGTGGAGGTGATCGGAGTCAGTTTTGACAAAGTGGAAAGGCACAAGGCATTCGAGCAAAAATATCATTTGAACTTCACGCTGCTGGCGGACCCCGAGGGCAAAATTGTGGATGCCTATGGCACACGCATGGGGGCCATGAATATGTCGAATCGGGTAAGTTTTTTGATTGGATTGGACGGCAAAATCGCGCATGTGACCAACTCGATGAAGCCGCAGGTCCATTTCGATGAAATGAAAGCGGCGATCGCTTCATTGCAGAAGAGCAATGGATAAATTTCGCCGAAACTGAAGTCAATTTTTTAAAGACGCGCCGTTCTTGAAAACGGTGAAATTCCCGCCTTAATCCGCTCGTCAACGCCGTCCTGATTGTTTACAGTCGGCCGGTGCAGTTTGGGATAAACAGCAGCGTTTTGACCAGGACGCGGGATTTTATCCGGCGGCATTTGCAGGGCGCGCTTCGGTGGCGTGAGAAATTGGTTCTCAAGGAGGAGGGATTTCATTTTATATTGGCCGGCGCGGTGGGTGTCATTGGAGGGCTGGTGAACTTCTTCTTTTACGAGGCGGTGCATCTCATTTCGAAGATGCTCAACGCCACGATGGCGATCCATACCGGAGACATCGTGGAAGTCGTGGAAGGCCTGCCGGACTGGCAGCGTGTGCTCTTGCCGACAGTGGGCGGGCTGGCCGCGGGATTGATTTTGCATTGGGGTTTACGGCTTGTTGGCAACCAAGGGCCAACCAATCTTCTGGAAGTCGTTGTCGCCGGAGACGGCCGTCTTCCGACGCGGACCGATCTGGTGAAATCGTGCTCGGCAATTGTAAGCATCGCGACGGGCGCCTCCATTGGGCGCGAAGGCGGAATTGTGCAACTGGCAGCCACCCTGGCGTCCAAGCTCGGCCAAATTGCCAAGTGGCCGCCGTATCGGCTGCGGCTGCTGGTTGGGTGCGGCGCGGCATCGGGCATGGCGGCGGCCTACAACGCGCCCATAGCCGGCGCCGTTTTCTCGGCCCTCATCGTATTGGGGAATTTTTCCATGAATATGTTCGGGCCGCTGGTTATTTCATCGGTCGTCGCCGCCACCGTGTCTCGAACGTTTTTTGGCATCCAGCCCTGGTACAAAATTCCACCCTTTCCGGAAGTGGCTCCGCTACAACTGCCGTGGTTTCTTTTACTGGGCGTTCTTTGCGGAATCGCCGGGGCGATTTTTTTGAAGCTCGTGCGCCAGGGTCGGCATGAATTCTCCAAAGTGGCCTGGCCGCCTTACGTGAAACTGACCCTGGCGGGTCTCATGGTAGGAGTGATTGCGATGGAATTTCCCGGCGTGTGCGGCAACGGTTACAACGTCACCAACGACATTTTGCACGAAGATTTCATGAACGAAGCGCGACCGCTGCTTTGGCTGGGCTGCCTGCTTGTTGCCAAATGGATTGCCACGGCGGCAACGGTGGGGTCCGGAACCGTCGGGGGCATCTTCACGCCCACATTGTTTGTGGGCGCCACAACCGGGGCATTTTTTGGCACGGTATTGCACCGATTCGGCGTGGCGCCGGAGGTTCAACCGGGGGCGTTCGCGCTGGTGGGAATGGCCGCGGTTTTGGCGGCGACGACGCGTTCGTTGTTGCTGGCCGTGATCATGGTATTCGAGCTGTCGTTGAATTATTCGATGGTCCCGGCGCTGATGCTCGGCGGCGCCGTTTCGATCCTGGTGGCCCGGCAGCTCCACGATGAATCGGTTTACACCGAACATTTGCGGCTGAAAGGAATTGCGCTGGGACGCGAGACCAGCCGGCTGGGCGCCACAATGGAACGAACAATTGGCGATTTGATGCGGCCGCCGGTGTTGCCGGTGCGTGAAACCGCAAGCCTGCAGGAGATCGCCGAAAGATTTTTGACCGGCTCCAACAATTTTCTGCCAGTGGTGGACGCGGGCCGGCGGCTTGTGGGGGTGGTCGCCCTGCAGGACTTGAAAGAGTTCTTAAACCGCGCCACGGACCTGCGTGGAGTCATCGCCTTTGACGTCATGCGGGCGGCTCCAAAAACGCTCACGCCGGCGCTGCCGCTGCTCGACGCGTTGCCGACCGTGCTCGAAAGCGAATTACGGAACGTGCCAGTGGTGAACAATTACGCCGAAAACCGGCTCGTGGGCGCGGTGCGGCGGGCGGAGCTGCTAACGATTTTTTCCGAAGCAATCGCCGAAAAAAGCGATCCCCGAGGCGAATAAGCGGAGTACGGAATGGCGCTTCAAATTGCAGATAAAGTTTCCCTGAGGATTGACGACATTGCCTTTGGCGGAGAAGGCGTGGGCCGGCATGAAGATTATGTCGTATTTGTTCGGTTTGTCCTGCCTGGCGAAATAGTCCTGGCCCAAATCAGCGAGGTCAAAAAGAACTTTGCCCGGGCGAAATTACTGCGAGTTGAAAGCGCCTCGCCTGAGCGCGTCGGCCCGCCGTGCGTCTATTTTGGAAAATGCGGGGGCTGCCAGTATCAGCACGCCGATTACCCGGCGCAATTGCGGTTCAAGCGAAAGCAGATAGCCGACCTGTTTGAGCGAGTGGGCAAAATTCCGGGAGCGGTGGTGGCATCGGTCATTCCGTGTCCCGCGCCATACGGGTATCGCAACCGCATCATGGTGCGGAGTCAATGGAACAAACCCGAACAGAAACTGAATATTGGATTTGTGCGATGGGACTGCGGGTTGGTGGAGGACATCGAAAGATGCCTGATCTCCGAACCTGCCATCAATGAACAATTGGCGCGAGTGCGGGCCAACCCGCCGCCGAAGGGAGGAGTGAAGGTCGTCTTGCGGGTGCAGCCGGATGAATGGGAATTGCCGCCGGACTCATTTTTTCAAAACAATTTCTTTTTACTGCCCGCGCTGGTGGACACAGCGCGGGAGTTTTTGCGGTCAGGGGGCGCGAAACATCTGGCCGATTTGTATTGCGGCGTGGGATTTTTCGGAATTGAATTGGCGGATTCCGTCGAACGGTTTACCGGAGTGGAATACGACCGGCGGGCGGTCCTGGCGGCGGAGAAGAACGCTTCAGCGCGGAACATCGGAAATGGGCGGTTTATCGCGGCAACCGTCGAAGAGGCGCTGGGGAAATTGCTCGATGCGCCCGCGGCGGCGGAGACGGCGGTATTGATTGATCCGCCTCGCAAAGGGTGCGGCCCGGAAATCCTGAAATTGCTGCGGGCCATCAGACCTCGACAAATCATTTATGTCTCATGCCACCCGGCCACCATGGCCCGGGACTTGAACATTTTGACCTCTGAAAGTGTCTTTGAATTATTGCGCGTGCAGCCGCTGGATATGTTTCCGCAAACGCAACACGTCGAATGTGTGGCGGACTTGCGCGCCGGACAAAACCTTGCCAAACGGCAAAATATGGATTCAACTGAACCGAACCCATGAACACGGAATCATCGAAAGACCCGCGGCAAAATTTTGCGCCGCGGATTTTGCCCTGGCTGCTGGCGGCGGCGACGTTCGCCATTTACCTCGTGACGCTGAACCGGCAGGTGTCGCTGTTCAAT
>JBOHXA010000377.1:0-11056 GCA_050737335.1 Limisphaerales bacterium
CATTACAAATGTCAAGACTCGTAATACGTCGCAACAAGCGCAAACACAATGGCTTCCATCTCAACGCCCTCGTGGCGCTGGCAAGGGAGGGTCGAAAATATTCCCGATTGATGGGGGGACGGATCACAAACGCTTTTGCCTTACATACGTAAAAAAACAAAATTATACAACTACCGGACCGGGCCGGGGCGCACCTGCGCCTCCGCGAGCCGCCCGCCGCGCACTATGAGAAATAAGGAAATCTACCAACCCTCACCGCGCCAATCACACCGGTCAAATCAAACAACGTAAAGCAATAGCGGAAATTTCATTACCAGGCTCATTGCTGAGGATAAACCAGGATTCGGTCGTGAACGACGACAACGAGGTCATTCTTTCCATCGCCGGTGACATCGGTAACCAGGGCTTCGCGCGGTTCGGGGAGTGAATCGGTTGAATTGCGGAAGGTGTGCTCTTCAAAGACCCGCCACCGCTCCAGTGGTTTGAGTTTATGACGGGGGGTGAACCTGACCAGATCCAGGTAATTTTTGGCTGTCTCCAGGAAAACGAGTTGTTTGCGTCCGTTATTTTCCAGGTCGCCGGCCGTCACGTCGTTCAGGTAACCGTCCTTGATGGGTGTGTCGTAGCCATCCAGCGCCACGAATTTCCAGTTGTCCCCGGCCAGAGGCATCCATCCGACTGTGTTTTGGCCAAGAAAGGCGATGGTGGGGATGCGCTTTTTGCCAAGCGTGATCGAGCGGATTGTGTTGAAGTCCGAAACCGGCAAAGTCATGTTTCGCGCGATTTGCCAGACTCCGTTTGTGTCGCGCTCGCAGAGGCTCAACTGCTGATATTGGGCGTCAAAGAGAAAAACCGAAGGGCTGCGATTTTTCCCATTTTGGATGGCTACGGCGCCCGCGATTTGGGAATCGCTGGCGGCGCCGTTAATTTGGTCCTTTACGCGAAAGACCCAGGAGGGCCGATTGGTGGAACCGTCCATTTTCCGTTCCCGTTCGAGCACGACGGCGCGGATGAAATTCTTCTGCGGAAGGAGCAATTCGGGCTTGCCGCTGCCGTCCAGGTCGGCCGAGGCGAGCCAGGGTTGCGCGATACCGCCGCCCGGGGCGTCCACGTCCTCCTCATCAAAAGCGCCGTCACGCTCTTGCAAAAGGACTTTGATTTTTTCATAGGGAATCAGGATGACCAGATCAGCGCGGCCGTCCTGGTTTACGTCCTGGATGGCCATCGCGACGGGAGTGGCCTTAAAATCCTGCGAGAGCTTTTGGACCCTGGTCTTGCCATCGGCGGACTCGGTGACCAGAGAGCGCTGACCGTCCTTGTCCACAATGACGCAGAGGGTGGGTTTGGCCCTGGGTTTGAGCGGGCCTACGGCCATGGCAATGGGTTTGCCGTCCAGTGGGACGAGTGTCGGAAATGGGAGCCGGCCATGTTTGTCGAACTGGGTGATTCCAACGGCGCTTTCGGTCTGACTTAAGAGGAAAATGGCCGGATGGCCGCGGCCGTTCCAATCCGCTGTCGCGATCTTGCTTACACCAGCCAGGCAAGGGAATGTTTTTGGCGGCGCCAGTGAACCATCCGGCTCCTGCTCATAAACCGAGAGTTGTCCGCTTTCCGGCTCAGCCACCAGCAGAGAGGGCCGGCCATTTCCGTTAACGTCGGCCCACAGCATGCCCCTTTGCGCCGCGTCGGTTTTGTTCAATGGCAACACTTGAAACTGGCCCCGCCGAAATGCGCCCGATAACACGTCCCCGGGTTCCTTGACGAATTCAGAAACGCTGGCGCGGCCCGAATTCTCGGCAATGGTCACAATGTAATTTTTACGTCCGCCAGCCAGGGTATCGGCGCAATAGGAGCGAATGGCCTGTGACTTGAAATAAATTTCCGGCCCAAGTTCCCCATCTTCCCTTTGCAGGCGAAAGCGGAAAGGCGTGGGACTGGACCAGTCAACAAGCAACAAATCCTGCCGCCCATCGCCGTCCAGGTCGGCAATCTGCACCGCTTTAGGCGAGCCGGAATAGGGTATTTTGCGCGGCTCAGACAGCGTGCCATCCCGGTCCTGCGCCCACAGGTACAGATAACCGTTATCGCCCAGCAGCGCCAGGTCAGTGCGTCCGTCGCCGGTCAGGTCGCCCTGCGCCAGCGCGTTGGCATCCATGCTGCCGTCGTCAATGTGCCACTTTTTCGGATCGCTCCAACCGTTGGTGCCTTCGTTGTAAATGACTTCGAGGTCCTTGTTGTCGCCGAAAAAGGCAATGTCCGGCCGTCCGTCGCCATTCAGGTCGGTCACGACCATCGAAGCAACACGCTCATCGGTGGGAATGGAGTCCATCCGAAAGCGGGCGTCCGGCGGCAATTGGTTGACATCCGAAAAATCAGAATCAAAAGCGTCAGCGTCCGGGCTGGACGCGCGGTTGGTTTTACCGGTTTGATTGTAAAGCAGGACAATTTTGGATTTGAGATTATCGGCCACAATCAGATCGTTTAGACCATCGCCAGTCAGGTCGGCTGAGTGCAAAAGGCCGATGTCTTCGTCAATCGGAAAGATTTCCGGGCCGGTAAAGGCAACGATATTGGTCATCGTCTGCGCGCGGACACAAAAGGCGGAAGAAAAAACCAATGCCGCCAGCGCGGCCAAAATTCGTTTAACACACATAAACATACACTGCCTGTGGACAAACGAATTGGCCAGATTATTCGAAATTTTAGGACGTTAAAACGTTAAGACGTTCAATCGCTGAATCGTCAACCGTGAATCCTGAACCGTGAATCGTTGTGGGATAAGCATGAGGGTGCCTGCCAAAACTGCCGATAAGATGTCGAAAGGGGTTGAAAACGCCTTTTGCGATGTGCAGAATTTGGCCATGACAAAATCCGTTTTTGAAGGTCCGATTTATGTCGTTGGGGACAATATTGACACGGACCAAATCATTCCGGCGCAGTTTCTTGCCTTGGTGCCGACGATTCCCGATGAGTATGAAAAGCTTGGAAGCCACGCGCTGGCGGGTCTGCCCGAATCGCTGTATCCAAATCGTTTTGTGAAGGACGGCGCGCTTGACAGCGCGTATTCGATCGTTGTGGCGGGAAAAAACTTTGGCTGCGGCAGTTCACGGGAACACGCGCCGATCGCGTTGGGTTCGGCCGGCTGCAGAATCGTCCTGGCCGAAAGTTTCGCGCGCATATTTTTCCGGAATTCTGTCGCGACAGGGGAATTGTATCCGTGCGAACTGACGGAGCGATTGTGCGACGGGGTCAAGGCTGGGGCCATTGTGAGCGTGGATTTAGACAGGCAGACGGCCACCATCAAAGACAGCGGACGGGTGATTGACATCAAGCCGCTGGGCGACGTGCGTCCGGTGGTTGACGCGGGCGGCTTGTTTAATTACGCTCGGCGGACTGGAATGATCGCAAAGTGACAGGCAAATTAATGTCGAGACGCGGCATCGTATCGGGCTGCGTTGCGGCTTGATACCACTTTTAAAATTTTTCCTTTTGTGAAAGAAATATCATTGACCGGTGAAAATTTTTCCTGTACCGAGTAGGACTGCCGCCATTACAGATCGAGAAGTTACTTTTTAAGGCGGAACGCTAATAGCCATGTTGAATCCAAAATCCTTTTTGGCCATTGATTTCGGGGCGGGCAGTTTAAAGCTCGCCGAATTCGATATCACGGACGCCGGGGGGTTGTCCTTGAAGTATTTTGATATTCGTCCGCTTGGGGTTGAAGGCTCCGCGGATGCGACGCGGGAGGCGACGGTGCTCAAAGCATTGAAGGACACGTTGACCGAAGGCGCATTGAAATCGCGCGATATCAATGTGTGCGCGCCGGGATTCCAGGTGTTTTCCAAGTTCGTGAAGCTGCCGCCGGTGGACGCGAACAAAGTCACCCAAATCATCCAATACGAAGCCCAGCAGAACGTTCCCTTTCCGCTGGCCGAAGTGGTGTGGGACTACCAAATCATGGGTTCCAGCAGCAGTGGCGAGTTGGAAGTCCTTCTAGTGGCCATCAAATCGGAAATTGTCGAGGGATTGTTCCGGACGGCCGAGACGGTGAAATTGAAACTCCAATTGTGTGACGTGTCCCCGGCCGCGTTATGCAACGCCTTCAAGTATAACTATGGGGATTTGGAGGATTGCACCCTGCTCCTGGACATCGGGGCCAAGACCAGCAACGTGCTCTTTTTCGAAAAGGGAAAGGTGTTTTCGCGCAGTATTCCGCTGGGCGCCAACACCATCACGCAGGATTTTGCCAATGAATCGAAATTAAAGTTCGAGATCGCCGAACAGATCAAAATCAAGGAAGGCTTTGTCAGTTTGGGCGGCGCCTATGAAGAACCCGAAAACCCCAACCAGGCGGCTATTGCAAAAATCGCGCGGCAGTTTATGACCCGCCTGCATATTCAGGTCAACCAGACGTTGCAATTCTATCGCGGTCAGCAGGGCGGGTCGCAGCCGCAACGCCTGTTTCTGGCCGGCGGCGCCAGCATCATGCCTTACGCGGCCCAATTTTTTGCCGAAAAACTCAACGTGCCCGTCGAGTATTTCAATCCCTTCCGGAATGTGCAGATTGATCCCGCGGTGAACCTGGAAGCGCTGGCCCGCGTGGCCCATTCGATGGCGGAAGTCGTCGGGCTGGGTCTCAGAAACCTTGCCAATTGCCAGGTGGAAATGAATTTGATGCCCGAGAGCACCCTTCGCTGGCGCAATTTCAATGAGAAAAAACCTTACCTGATGGTTGCGGTTTTTGCTCTGGTGCTGGTTGGCTTCGCCGTGGCATTTATATTTCAGCAGTTGGCCGACGCCAAGGACGGCGCGTATAGCGCTGTTCAACCCCAACTGAATCAGGCCAGGGACCTGGCAAACCGCATGGCATCGGCCAAAGGAAAAAAGGAAGACGCCCAAAGACAGGCTGAGGAGATTGCCGGCTGGATGCAGGACCGTTATTACTGGGGCGATGTGCTGTCCCAAATGCGGGCGGCTTTGATTCGCGCCGAGAACGACGTTCAGAAAAAATTGTCAGCGGAAAAACCCGACGTGCAGGCCGGCATTTGGATCGAGCAGATGACCACCATGGGCGCGACGGCAAACAACCAGCCGCAGCAAAACCCAATGAACCCGGATGGGCGCGGAGGCGTCTCGACGATCAAGGCCGGCTCGACCATGCTCCTGGTCTGCCGCGCGGTGAGCCTGGACAATGTGGACCCGTCCGCAAAAACGGACATCGCCTATGCCGTTGAAAGCGAATTTCAGGCCTGCAAGTATTTCGATCCCAAGACCACAACGCTCGCAGGCAACATCAGCGGGGATTACCCGAATGGAACATTTACCTTTGGCGTCACTGTGACGCTCTCACATCCGCCGCAATTTTAACATGGGCTGGATCAAGCGAAATTTATATTTTACCATCGGCGGCGTCATTGCCCTGGCGCTTCTGGGCTGGTCGACCTATTGCAATTTTACCGCCTGGCGCCATAATCGCGACTCGTTTGCAGCCGTTCAGAATGCATACGACGAATTGCGGAAGTGTTACAACCAAACGCCCACTCCATCGGACACAAATATCTTTTTGGAGAACTTTCAGGAAAAGGAACTGCGCGATTGGATCGCCCAGGCTCGCGCGCATTTTGTTCCCATCCCGCCCATCCCCAATCCAACCAGTGGCGTCGTGACCGCTCCTGAATTTGCCGGAAGTTTGGGAAAAACCATCCACGACTTGCAGCTTGTGGCCACGCAGCAAAACGTGACCCTGCCCGCCGATTACAGTTTTTCTTTTCTCGCTGAGCGCAACCTGGTTACGTTTTCACCGGGCAGCCTCAATGCGCTGGCGTCGCATCTGGGAGAAGTCAAGGCTATCTGCGATATTCTGTTTTCCACGAAAATTAACGGGATTGACAGTATTCAGCGCGAAGTCCTTTCAGACAACGATGCCGCGGGGCCGCAGTCCGACTATTTGACCGAAAAGACGACGACGACCGATTTGGGCAGCATCACGCCCTATGCCATTACGTTCCGATGTTTTTCCGGGGATTTGGGCGATGTGCTTTCGAAACTGGCATCCTCCAACCATGGATTCAGAGTCACGGGAATCAACGTCATGCCCGCCAACGGAGTGGCAATCGCCGGAGGCATATACAATGGGCAGGACAACGCCAACCCCCCTTCGCCAGGCGACGGCTTGCAAACCGTGTTGGATGAGCAAATGTTGAGCGTGTCGCTTGGCCTTGAAGTGGTGAAGCTAAATAAGCAATGAACTTCATCAAGAAAAATTACGAAAAGATTTTCCTGGGGGCCGTGCTGCTGGGCCTGTTCGCGGCGTTATTGTATCTGCCGATTGCCATCAATGCCGATAAACAAAGTTTGCAGGCAATCGTTGACAGCATCATCCGCAAAAAGCCGCAACCGCTTCAGCCATTGGACATGTCCGCCGAGAACGACGCCCTGAACCGCGTCCAATCCCCGTACGATTTGGAAGGTATTTTCGAAAAGACCAATCGCCTGTTCAACCCGATGCGCTGGGAGAAATCGCCGGATGGCCATTGGTTCCCGGTCAAATCCGGAAATGAAATCGGGCCTGGAGCGGTGCGAGTGACGAAAATAGTGCCGCTGTATTATAGATTGAAATTGGTAAACGTCGAGCCGGCGAATCAGTTCGGCGCCGCCCGCTACGTAATCAGCATCGAGCAGCAGGACGCTCCTAATGCGGTCGAGCGCCGTCCCCGCAGGCATTACCTTTCGGCGGGTGAAAAAGACACCGCATTAAATCTGATCTCGGTGACCGGACCGGCTAAGGACCCGCGGTTAAACTTGCAAATCATCGCATCGGCCGAGCAGGTGACGATTTCAAAGAGCAAACCCTTCAGTGAAGTCACCGGTTACGCCGCCGACCTGATCTATCCGCCTGAAAACCATCACTGGTATGACATGCGCGATGGCGCCATGATAAATCTTGGCCGCACCGAGTACAAAGTTGTTGTCATAGACCCGGCTGAGGTGGTAATATCCGCACCAAACGAGAAAAAAACAACGTTGCCGTATTAGCCTTAGAATAATCCCGCAAGAAAAAATCGCGCCGACTGCGCTCCAATTCCCAATCCCATGACCAAAGCAGTTCTCTTCCCGATTCCGTTTCTCATTCTGATGGCCGCGACCGTCGTGCCCGCGCAATCCAATTCTTCCTATGGCGCGATGGCCGTGAACGCGGCGGTGATGCGCGAAGCCAACACCATTGTGCTGCGGCAGAAGCTGGCCGCCGCCAGCGTGGCCGTGCAGCAGAGAGACCTCGTTGCGGCGGCAAAGCTGTACGAAGACGCCTATGCGCTTGCCAGGAGCATTGGACCCTTGAGCATTCAGCGCGAGTGGGCTGAAACCGTTTCAGGACTGGTTTCGGTCCGCATGGAACTGGCGCGCGAAGCTGAAAGCCGGGGCGACCTGCACGAAGCGGACGTGGAAGTATCCCGCGTGCTCGCGGTGGACCCGACGAACGCCGAGGCCATTGCGCTTAAAAAACAAAATGATCTCCTGATCGCCCGGAATCGCGGCCTGCAACCGGACATGGAAACCCAACAGGAAGCGCCAGCCATCCGGGACCAGCAATTGGACGCCGCGACGCTCGCGCGGGACGGCCAGATGCTTTACGAGATGGGAAAGCTCGAAGAGGCGGAGGTGAAATTGGAACGGGCGCTGCAACTGGACCCGGATAACCGTGGCGCCAGTTACTATCTCGCGCTGGTCAAACAGGCCCGTTTCGGACGCGAAAGCCATCACAAAGACCTGGACAACGACGATCGCCTGGTGCAGGTGGAACGCGCGTGGGAAAAGCCGGTCAATATCACCACGAATTTCGATAATCCCTATTTCATGACCAATTTGGTATATACGAGCACCCGGCGCCAATCCATCTATACCAAACTTGACAATATTCAGCTCGACAACATTAATTTTAATTCGCTTCCGCTCAGTGAAGTCCTCCGTCAATTGCGTGAACAATCCCGGGAGCGCGACCCGGAAAAACAAGGCATCAACTTTTTGTTTAATCCAAACATTGAGAATATACCTTCCGCCTCGGCGCTGGGTCCCAATGGGGAAAGGCTGGGCGGCGGCGGGGCGCCCCAGGCCATAAATCCGCAAACGGGCTTGCCCGAAAATACCCCGGCCTCAACGAGTCAAACGGCTGATCCCACCCAGATTAACATTAACCTGTCATTGAACAATATATCCCTCGTGGATGCGCTCAATGCCATCTGCATGGTCGCCGACCATCCAATCAAGTACTCCGTGGAAGATTACGGAATCGTCTTCTCCCAAAAAGGTCCGGATTCCCCGCCATATGAAATGCGCACGTTTAGGGTGGACCCCAATACCTTTTATGCCGGTCTCCAAAACGTAAATTCATTCTCCTTTGGCTCTGTGAACATTACCTCCGGCGGGGCCGGCGGGGGCGGTGGGGGCGGTGGCCAGTCTGGCGGCGCCGGTCAAAGCCCCAGCGGCGCCGTGGTGCCGGTGGTGGATGTTTCGCCAGGAGCCTCTCAAGCGCGTCAGTCCTCTGGCGGAGCGGGCGGCGGCGGCGGGGCGGGCGCGACGGGCGGTGGCGGCACGGGCCAAACCGGTCCGGGTTACCTTTCAAATCCACTGGGCGACCTTCAAGCCAGGGTCGAGGATAGCGGCGGCGGTCTGCTCTATGTCACCACGCCGAACCTGAAACGCGACGTGAGCGCTTTGGCCGCGCAATTTTTCTCGAGTCTTGGGGTGGACTTGACACCACCCAAGACAGTCTTTTTCAACGATACACTGGGCGTGCTGTTCGTTTACGCCACGCCCCAGGACCTGGACATCATAGAACGCGCAATCCAGGTGTTGAATCAGGCGCCGCCCATGGTCCATATCAAAGCGAGATTCATAGACGTGCAGCAATCCGATGATAACGGCCTGGGCTTTGACTGGTACCTGGGGCAATTTAGTCTGGGCGGCGGCGGCACAGCAGTGGCGCAAGGTGGAAATGCCGGTTCCCTGATCGTGCCGGGTCCAAATGGCACCCAAAGCACATTCCCCGGCAACCCGACCCTGGGAACCACAATCGCCGGCGACAATGGAGAGGTGACCAAAGGAATTCTCAACGCCATGCCAGGGCCGGCGCTTGCCACGATTACGGGTATCCTGACAAAACCCAATTTCCAGGTGGTGTTGCACGCGATTCAAACTCGTAGCGGCAGCCAGGAATTGGCTGAACCCGAGACAACGACAATCAGCGGGCGCCAGACCGAAATGCGGGCAACAACCATTCAGCCCGTTGTGACAGGTTACAACTTCCAGGCTGCGCCGGCCGCGGCAGCAACGGGCGGCATTCCCTGATTTAGCTGAGGAGAAAACATGAAAAAATACATTTACATTTTGGCGCGCAAAGCGGAGATGATGCTCATGGCCGCGCTATCCGCGGGCATTGTGACTTTCACGGCCCAGGCGCAGGTGACGACCATTCAACCTGGCGTCTCAGCCATTACCCCGACCGTGCAGCAGGTTGAGACCGGCCCAATCCTCGACGTCGTGCCGGATGTTTTGTCGGACGGCTACACGATCAATCTGACTTTGATTCCGTCACTGATTGAATTCACCGGCTACGAAACCCCGCCAAGTCTTGGTTCCTTTAGCGCCAGCGGGCTGAACGTGGTGCTTCTGCCGACCGCCTTGCCCGCGTTCTCCGTGCGCGAAACCACCACGACGGTGAACGTCTGGGACGGCCAGACCGTTGTTTTGGGCGGCCTGGTGTATTCGCAAATCATAGAAGAAAAAGACACGGTTCCTGTAATTGGAGATATTCCAATCCTTGGCAGACTTTTTCAAAGCGAACAAAAAACCGAAACTAAACGCAATTTGATGATTTTTGTCACGCCCACCATAATAGATCCCGCCGGAAACCGTGTGCATTCGGATGATGAACTGCCCTTCGCGCAGAATTCGGTTCCCAAACAGCCTCAAGCTCTGCCGGGAGAAATTCAGGAAGGCATGATTACGCCCAATGCATCGCAATAAGGCCAAAAGCGCGGGAAGCGGCGCGCTTGCGGGCCGGCGAAGAGTGAAATTAATATTTGAACGTGAATTGTGGAACGGCTGCTGATCATTGACGGACATTCTTACGCTTATCGCGCGTTTCATGCGATTCGTGAATTGAATTCGCCGTCGGGCCAGCCGACCAATGCGATTTATGGCTTTATCAAGATGGTGGGCAAGCTGCGGAGCAGCGTCGCTCCCACGCACTGGATTGTGGTGTGGGATGGGGGCTTAAGCGCCGAACGGCTCGCCGCGCTGCCGTCGTACAAGGCGCAGCGTCCCGAAATGCCCGAGCCTTTGAGGCCGCAGCTCGGCCAAATCGCCGAGTATCTGGATGCCGCGCGCATCGCGTCGTATTGCCGCGATGGAATCGAGGCCGATGACGCCATCGCATGCCTGGCCCGGCGCGCCGAAGCGATGAATTGGGCGACCGTGATCGCCAGTTCAGACAAGGATTTTATGCAGTTGGTCTCACCACGGGTTGGACTGTTGAATCCGCACGACAAAGCGGAAGTGATTTGGGCGGCGGAACAAGTCCGCGCCAAAACAGGGGTCGAGCCGGGACAAATCGTGGACTGGCTCAGCCTGATCGGCGACAACGTGGACAATATCCCGGGTGTGCCGGGCATTGGCCCCAAAACGGCGGCGGATTTGCTGAAACAATTTGGGTCGGTCGAAGAATTGTTCCAGCGGGTGGACCAGGTGAGGTCGGCGCGCGCGCGGGGAGCGTTGATAGCGGCCAAAGAAGCGGTCTTGCGAAATCGGGAGTTGGTCCGGCTCCACGAGGTGGGTTGTGACTTTTCGGCGAACGAATTGTCCGTCAAGCCGCCGGACGAGGGGCGGCTGGCGCGATTGTATGAGCGGTGGGGATTTAAAACCCTCCTGGCGGCGCTCAAACAATCCCCATCGCGCGAATATCAGGCCGTATTGATCTGAGAATGCGACGTGTCAGTCCAGGATGCGAATGGCGCCAGAATGAATGGCGCGGCTATCGGACAGCTCCAGGGCTGTAACC
>JBOHXA010000378.1:0-1280 GCA_050737335.1 Limisphaerales bacterium
GTTGTAGGCGACATCGCGCGGGCGGTCATCGGCGGCAGCCAGCTCGAAGCCGGATTTCTCGTCGATGTCTTCGTCGAGTTCCTCGCCGCGCAGCATCGAGTAGAGGCGCTGGATGGTGCAGATGGTCACGCGGCAGACGTCGTCAAGTTTGTTGGAGGTAAGATGCTGGACGTTGTAAAGCTCGGTGAATTTGCGCCCGGTGTCCGGCGTGACAAATTGATCAAATTCACCTTTGGCCTGGCGGCCAAGGTTGGCGCGATCCACCAGAAACAGAATGCGTTTCGCCTTCGCAAAACGGATGAGGCGATAGGAGAAAGCACAGGCGGTGTAGGTCTTGCCCGCGCCGGTAGCCATCTGGATGAGGGCGCGCGGCTGGTCGTCGGCAAAGGACTTTTCCAGATTAGTGATGGCCTCGACCTGACAATCGCGCATCCCGGTGGTCGGGAGCGGATGCGCCGCCGGCATTTTCTCAAGCCGGGCGCGAAGGGTGTCCGGTTCGGCGGCCCAGGCAGCCAAAGTTTCCGGGCGATGAAATGAAAACACGCGGCGGGAACGCGGGGCGGGGTCGCGCTCGTCGCGGAAGAAAGTTTCCACGCCGGTGGATTCGTAATAAAACGGCAGCAGCCCGGCGGTGCGAAGAAAGTCGGGGAGGTTTTCGCCGTAAGCCCCGGATTGTTCCGCGACGATGGAAAGATTTTTCCCCTCTTCTTCACGTTTCGCCTCGACGATTCCGACCGGCTTGCGATCAACGAGCAGAAGATAATCACAGCGGCCAGATTTCAATGGGACTTCGCGCAAGGCGACGCCACGGGAAGCCGACGGGTTGTAGGCTTTATAATCCTGAATGCTCCAGCCCGATGCCGTCAGCATCGCGTCAATCTCCTGCCGTGCTTTTTCTTCTGGAGTCATGGCTGACAAGTGCCTGTGTCTGCTGTATTCGGGGAATCGTAAACCAATGCAGTTTTGTCGCAATGCAAAAGGCGAGCATGACCGGGTGTTTTTGAGGAAGAATGCAGCGCGCAGCGATATTTTGTTGACGAATGGTTGCCGACAAGTTCGATGGCGGAATGCGAAGCGTATCGGCGGAATGCATGTATTGACAATGACGTTCTTGAAAGACGAAGATTGAACAAATGATAAAAATTGAATCGTTCGTTTTATCAATTGTTTTGCTTTTTATTGCAAAGAATATTCAAGCGACGACTACAAATGAATCGAATTGGAGTCTGCATTTTTTCATTGTAGATGAGACCGGACAGCCATTGCAGGACGCACAAGTA
>JBOHXA010000379.1:0-1012 GCA_050737335.1 Limisphaerales bacterium
GCAAAATCCAATTCGGCCATGATGGCATAATTGCCGTTGGCGGACTGTGTTGTGTTCCAATTCAGAATCCAGCCGCCGCCGGGGCCGGGAGCGGCATGAGCGCCAATCACGGGATTCTCATTGGTATCGTAGAAGGTCACGCCGATAACTTCATCTGTCGTATCAACCGCAAATTCAATCGGTTGCTGGACAGTTCCGCTCAATACTTCGCCATTGGTCAGGCCAAAGATATGGACGCCATCGCGCACAACGCGATAAAAGCCGGTGGCAACATTCGTGTCGCTGGAAGCATCCAGCGGTTGCATTCCATCGCCTTGAGACTTCATCGGCGAAACCGATTTGACCGAATAGCCATTGCCGCTCACCGACTCTCCGGTTGAAGGGTCATAAATGAGAAAGCCGGATAAATCAAAACCGGGCGGATAAAGCGCCAGCGGCACGGTAGCGCCAGAGCCGTTTGGCGGTATGGCCATTGGTGCGTCACTGTTGGCGGAAGTTCTACTCATTTCCTCTGGGTAAATGTTGCTGGATGAACCGCCGCCCGAACCGGCGGGCGGATATTGCACGATATTGGAATGGACGAAATAAGTGACGTTGCCGCTGGTGGCCGCTGGAAGGCCGTCCGTGAGCGTCAGCCACATATCCGTGGCCTGCAACGTTCCCATGTATTGCACGACGTAGGTTTCGTTGGTCGCGCTTGGCCATGACAAGATGACGTTGGACGTTTGGAGTGATACCTGAACTTGTATCCCTTCAATGGCACGGGCGTCAATGGCGCAAAAAAGTGAAATGGCAACTGCGTCGATGATTGCCCGAACTTATTGAGATACTTTCATGGTTCCTTTCCTTGCGTTCCGGATTGTGAACCTTGATTTCCCGGCGCTCAAAATCGATGTCCGCCAACGCAACTTGCCGTGCTTCCGATAGACGGCACCCGGAGAAAGCGAGAAAACGAACCAAATCCGCGCAATCCTTGCTGAACCGCCCGCCGCCGTTCTCAATCGTTTCAAGC